>JALYGI010000355.1 GCA_030777185.1 Pseudomonadota bacterium | reverse complement strand
GCGTCGCCGCCTCGATTTCCGGGAAAGCCCGCGCAAGCGACTCAGCGACAACGCCGTGCGCGCCTTGCTGCGGCGGACCACCGGCATTCTCGGGATCGGTGCTGATCGCCTGCACCTGATAGATGCGTTCGGCGTCCGGCAACCAGGCGTCGTAGCTGGTTTCGTGACGTACGTAGATCAGGATCATGAGACAGGCGGCGAGCCCGATCGCCAGCCCGACGATGTTGATGAAGGCGTAGGTCCGATTCTTGGCGAGAGCCCTCACCGCGACCGTGAGATAGTTCCTCCACATGGTGAGCTCCCCTTATTCGTAGCGAAGTGCGTTGATCGGGTTTGAGCGGGCGACCTTCATCGCGTGGCTGGCGATGGTGCCGAGCGCGATGGCGAGCGCGAGGCCGCCGGCAAGCACGAAGGGCGTGGGCCCAAGCGGCATCCGGGCGTCAAACGTGTTGAGCCAGTCGCGCATCACCCACCAGGCGATTGGCCAGGCGATCAGGTTCGCGATGATCACCGGCTTCGAAAATTGCCACGTGAGCAGCCGCACGATGTCGCGGCTGCGGGCGCCCATCACTTTGCGAATGCCGATTTCCTTCGTCCGGCGCTCCGCCGTGAAGGCGGCTAGGCCAAACAAGCCGAGGCACGCAACGATGATCGCGAGGATGGCGAAGCCGGCGAAGGTCTTGGCGCGCGCATCCTCTGCTTTGTATAATTCCAGCATGATGTCGTCGCTGAACTTGGCGTTGAACGGCACCTCGCGAGTGATGCCCTTCCAAACCCGCTCGACGCCCGCGCGCACGGCCGCCGGATCGCCGCGGAAGCGAACGATCATATGGGTGTGGCCCGTGCGGGCATTCTGGAACATGATCGGATCGAGCGGCTGCCTGATGTCCCGGAAGCGGGCATCCTTGACGACCCCGACGACCGTTACCGGCACGAGGCCGTGCTTGATGTCGACAAGTGCGGCGCGGAAAGTCTTCCCGACAATCTCGGCCGGGTTTCGGAAACCAAGACGGCGAGCAGCGAGTTCGTTCACGACGATGTTCCCGCCGCGCTGCGCCATAGCCTTCTCGGCGGAGGGATCGGGCGGATAAGGAAGCGTCATGTCGTCGAGTGGACGGCTCTCGTCGAACCAGCGTCCGGCCACCAGCGTCAGCCCCATTGCATCGAAAAAGCCGATATCCACGCCGTAAATGCCGATGTTGATCGGGTCCGCCTGGCCCGGGAGCGCGACCCCCGTATTGCTGTTGTTTTCGGTCGCCACCCCGATGGTGGTGCGGCCGACGGCCTCTACGCCTGGCACCCGCCGGGTCTGCTCGGCGATCATCTCGCCCTTGTCGATCAGCTGATATCGGTTCAGCTCCTCGACCTGCAGAATGTGATCGCGCTTGAAGCCGGGATCAACGGTGCGTGCATAGACAGTTTGCGCGTAGATGACGGCCGTGCAGATGATGAGTCCGATCGAGACGGCGAACTGGCCGATGACCAGGACGCTGCGCAATCGTCCTGTGCCTGCCGCCTCCGCCGACGACTTATTCGCCTTCAGCACGCTAGCCGGCTGAAAGCGGGAGAGGAAGAAGGCCGGATAAAGACCGCCCAGCACACCTACGACCAGCACCAGCAGCAATACGGGGAGGAGGATTCCGTCGGTCCCGAAATAACTGACCGTCATATCGGCGTCGAGGAAGGCGGCGAAAGCGGGCAGGAGCAGCTCCACGATCGCCAAGGCGATCAGCATCGACACCATCGAGATAAGCAGCGACTCGCCAAGGAACTGGATGATAAGCTGGCGCCGGTTGGCACCGAGCACCTTGCGGAGCGCCACCTCGCGGGCGCGTTGGCTTGCGCGGGCAGTTGCGAGGTTGGTGAAGTTCACCACCGCCATAGCCAGGATCAAAAGGGCGATCACGGCAAAGGTAACAATCGTGCCGCGATCATTGCCGGGAGACATCGCCCCGTCCTGCGCCTCCCCGAGATGGATGTCGCTGATGTTGACGAGGTGCCAGTCCTGCTCGTCACCCTGATTGAAGCGCCCTTCCCCGACCGCTTCATCGGGGATATTCCGCTTCTCCCAGGCCGGCAGAGCCGCCTGGATGAGCTTGGGATCGGTGCCCGGCTTCAGCTTCGCCCATACCCAGCCGTTCTGGCAGCCCCAGCATTCCATCGCCTGCGGCGTGTCCGCATTGAACTGCGCATAATCGATCCGAGCGATGGTGGAGATCTCAAGGTGAGAGTTTTTCGGGAGATCCTTGAGTATTCCTGTGATGCGGAAATCGCGGGTGATGCCGCGGCTGATCACTGAATGAGTCCGGCCGATCACGTCCTCGGTGCCATGAAGCCGACGCGCTTCGCTCTGCGTCAGCACGACCGTGTTGAGCTGGCTGAGCGCGTGCGGATTGCCGCGCGCGAGCGGCAGCGGGACGACGGAAAGGAAGTCGCCATCCGCATAGATGAAGTCCTCTACGGTTTGCGCCTGGCCGTCCTTGATGAAGACGGGTTCCGTGCCGAAGGCGTAGAC
>JALYGI010000354.1 GCA_030777185.1 Pseudomonadota bacterium | reverse complement strand
GGAATTGAGCCGGGCGCTGTTCCGCCGACGCTTGGAAATCGAGCAACTTCCCGGAATGAACGGACCGTTTCGCGGACGAACGGGCGGGACGACGTGAGGCCGACGAAGGCTACGAAATCGCCGGTCGTCGGGTAGATAAGACCGAGCGGCGGCGGATAGTGCTGGCTGTTCGCCGCCTCGCTGTAATAGCCGATCGTTTCGAGCGAGATCATCCCGATCACCGGCTCCTTCGTCCGCTGTAGAGCCCGCGCGTAAACAAGGCTGCCCATCTGCGGCTTCTGGAAGAAAGGTGGCTCCTCGTTGGCGAACAGGACGAGCCTGATCCGGATGTTTGCTCGGCCTTTCAGATCCGCCAGGAGACGTGCAAGTTCAAGCAATGCGGCTGTGCCGCTGCCATTGTCGTTTGCGCCCGGTGCTTTCCAATTGCTGTCGTAATGAGCGCCGACCACAAGCGTCGGGGCGTTCTGAGACGCAGGCTCGATCACTGCCTCTATGTTGCGGAATATCTGCTCGCCCGCTTCCGGCGGCAGATCGGGCACTTCATAGCCGCCGGCTTGCAACAAACGGCGCCCGTCTGCCTTGAACCGCTGCCTGCGGACACGGTAGCCGAGACCAGCGAGCGAACTCTCGATGTACAAAGCGGAGCGCTCCATCGCCGCCGGGTGAGCGAAGTTGTGCGGCTGGCTCGCAACACCACGCACATGACGCTCCAGGCGCTGGGCTAGGTCCATTTGGACGAGGGTGAGGGCCGGCAGCGGGCCTTCATGGGACCGCCCTGGGACCGATGTCATCCACAGCAAGGTCGCCGTGAAAGCCAAAGCGAGGAGGAGAAGCAGTCCCAGCAAAGTCAAAAAGCCGACTTTCAGAACTCGCCTCAGCCTTGCCACTTCAGGCCCCCACAAAAATGTGCTCATCCAGTAGACCCCCACCCACACCGCTGCAAAGCCGGATTGGCGGCCTTCACGACGACCGCGCGCTCTTGGTTGCGGCGGCGATGGTCGCAGCGGACAACGGCGCTAACGGGCGGAAGGCGCCCTGGCTGCTGCCTTCGACGCTTCCCGAGGGGGAAGCGTCCGGATCGTGGCGGCATATTCCGCGACCAGCACGAAGACCCAGAATTCGGTTCCAGCCCATTCGCCCGTGGCAGCGCCCTTCACCAGATCGAGGATAAGGAACACCATTCCGAGCAGGCGAAAGAACATGAAGCTCACGGTTGGACTGTCGGCCCGTTGGGTCGCCGTGATCATCATCAAGATGCTCATACCGCCCCACAGAATGGACGAGAACAAAGTGTCCGCACGGTAAAAGCCGTCCAGCGCCGCAATGAACCAGAACAGCCGCGACACCGCGAACTGGCTTTGCCGGGTGAGCTGGCACAGTTTGATGATCGGCGGAACGAAGAGCGTCTTGCCGATCCAGAGATCGATCCTGGTGAAGACCATGCCGCCCAACATAGGGGCGGCAAGGGATCGGGGCCACCCTTCCATCGGCAAGTGCATTCTCCCGCGGCGGACAGCAAGCCGCTTGCAACAGGGCGTCGCCCACTGCCTATGCCGACCGGAGCCGGCGGGCGGGGCGAGAGCGGCCCCGTCGATGGCCCCGGCCCAGCGACTCCGCTCCAGGTCAGAGCGTGATTTCGATGTCGATGATGGCGCCGCCTGCCAGGGTGAGCGGACCGGAATTGGCGGTTCGCGTGGCCCCGCCGAAGTCGGTGCCGGTCAGCCGCAGCTCCACCGCCACGCCTTCCGGAACAGCGTAGCCGCCGGTCGTGGGGAAACGTGTCTGGTCCCGGACGGCCCAGGCGAAGGCGGCTGGGGGCGGGCTGTTGCCCTTGATCGTTCCAATCAGCAGCCACGGGCCTGCGCCGCCCTGCTGGATCTCCACCCTGACGGGCCCGACGGCGAGCTGCCGGTGGAGCCGCACCGCCAGCCAGCCCTCGCTCGGCTTTGGCTTCGGCGTCACCTCCTCGGCCCGCCCGATCCGGCGAAGGCCGAGCGCTTGGAAGATGTTGTTGACCCCGGAACTGCCTCCGGCGAGCACCAGCGCGGTGATCACCTCGCCGATCGGGCCGAGCGCGTTGCGGGCTACATCGGCCGGATCCAGGGCAGCGTAGAGGCGATCGATGAGGTCAAGATTGAGGCCCGTGGCGATCAGCAGGGCGGCGAAAAAGGCGATCACGGTACGGACGCCGCGGCCGTCGAAATTGCGCACGAATGGCCGCCAATTGAAGATGATCGCAAGGCCGGATTCGAGGACCACGGCCAACGCCAATATGACGAACAGCAGCCTGAACACCTCCGCGTAGACGTCACGGTCGATTTCGGGATTGGGTGCCGCCGGATCGACCCCGGCCTGGGCGCCGCTGCCGTTCCCCTTCACTTCGTTCGCCCGGCTGGCCGCATTGCCCCCGGCATTGGCTGCCGCACTGGCAGCGACATTGGCGGCGCTCCCCGCCACATTGGCGGCGTTCGCGGCCGCCGGGATGGAGAAAGGGGCGCTGACGGCAGCGACAAGCGCGAATGCCAGGAGGAGAAGCCGCGAGGGGCGGCCAAAGAAGAATCCGATATAAGGCATGTCACCTCTTCGAAGTTGCCGGACGGACGCTTGAACCCCGGCGGAACTTTGCCCGCAGCGAATTCGCTCCGGTCATAG
>JALYGI010000353.1 GCA_030777185.1 Pseudomonadota bacterium | reverse complement strand
CCACCGCGTCGGCGATGATCTCTTCGATGAGCTGGGCGGCGGCGGCGGACTGACGGCGCGCCGTTGCTGCATAGATTGCGAGGAGGCCGGCATCGCGCCACGGATAGAGGCTCGCATAGACGGTGTAAGCGAGGCCGCGATCCTCCCGAAGCTGCTGGAAGAGCCGGGAAGACATGCCGCCGCCCACCGCGTCGGCGAACAGGCGGGCGGCGAAATAATCATCGTCGAGCTGCGCCGGCCCCGAAAAGCCGAGCGCGAGATGCGCCTGATCACTTCCGGTTCTCCCGACGCGGTCTCCGCCCGTGAAGGAGGCAGGCTGAGGCGGGAGGTTGGTGCCCGTGGGAAGATCGGCGAAGAAGCCCTCGGCCAGCGCGACGAGCTGGTCGTGGTCAACCTTGCCGGCGGCCACCAGGGCAAGGCTGCCGCTGCGATACTGGCCGCGCCGCCAGTCGTGGAGATCCTCCACAATGATGCTCTCGATGCTTTCCTCATCCCCGAGCACGGAGCGGCCGAGCGGCTGGTCGGCGAAAGCGGCGGATTGCAGATCATCGAAGATGATGTCGGAGGGAGTGTCGCGCGCCTCCCCCAGCTCCTGGAGGACCACGTCCTTCTCGCGCTCGAGCTCCGCCTCGGTGAAATGCGGGCGAAGGATCATGTCGGCGATCAGCTCGATCCCGAGCGGGATATGCTCGGCCATGACCGAGGCCATGAAATTGGTGCCGTCGCGGTCGGTCGAGGCGTTGAGATCGCCGCCCACGTCCTCGATCGCCTCGCTGATCTCGCGCGCGGAGCGGCCGCCGGCCCCCTTGAAGACCATATGCTCGAAAAGATGGGCGATGCCGTTGAGGCGGGCGGGCTCGTAGCGGGAGCCGGTATCGGCGTAGAGCCCGACGGCGGCGGTTTCGATACCCGGCATGTGGCGGCTCGCGACGCGGAGGCCGCTGGGGAGAGTGGTGAGCTTCATGTCAGCCGGGGCAAGTAGGGCCAAGAAGGAGGCACTTCAACCGCTGCGGCGAAAGTCGCAGGTGAAGCCGGCCAAAGCTACCCACGCCATAAGTGCGGGATTTGTCCGCCTGAGCCGGCCCGCCGCTATGGGGCAGCACCTTTCTGGGCAGCTTGCTTTTGCCTTCGGCGCAGCGCCAGCACGTAGATCACGGCCGCGGCGCCTGCGAAGAAGAACCATTGGAGCGCGTAGAGGAGGTGGTTGTTGGGGGTGGCTTCAGGCGAGGGCGGGGCGCTCGGCTGGAGGCCGGGCGCGGCCCGATCCGAGACCAGGCGGATCTTGTGATCGCGGTCGGGGCCGATGACGCCGCTCACCGGGCCGCCCTTCCAGCCGGCTGGCGGCGCGCTCGAGCTCGACCAGCCCATGTCCACCTGCATGCCCGGCCCCTCCGCGCCGCCGGTGCGGCAGGAGGCGATGTGGCTCCAGCCGGTATCGCCCGACGCGTTGCGTCCCGCGACGGCGCGCCAGCCGACCACCTCCAGGCAAAAGCCCTGGGCGCGGCGGTAGAGAAGGGCATCATCGGGCGGCGGCACATTCGGCCAGGCGACCGGCGGCAGCCCGGATGCCTGGCGGAAGCGCGTGATCAGCGCCTCCTTCTCGTCCATTCGCCCCAGCTGCCAAATGCCGAGGCCGATCATCACTGCAATTGCGGCGCCGACGAGAAAAGTCGGGATGAGGGGGAAGCGCATCATTCTTGCCCCATGCGAGCATGACCGAAGCACGACTTCGCCAGCGCCCCTCGGCCACGCTTGTGACCAAAGAAGTTGTGAGTGAGGGTCCTAGTGAACCTCAGCGCCCCAGCCGCCCCAGACATAGACGCAGATGAAGAGGAACAGCCAGACGACGTCGACGAAATGCCAGTACCAGGCCGCGGCTTCGAAGCCGAAATGCTGGCGGGGCGTGAAGTGGCCCTGATAGGCGCGCAGCAGGCAGACGGCGAGGAAGATGGTGCCGACGATCACGTGGAAGCCGTGGAAGCCGGTCGCCATGAAGAAGGCCGAGGTGTAGATATTGTCGGCAAAGCCGAACGGCGCCTCCGCATATTCATAGGCCTGAATGGCGCTGAACAGGAGGCCGAGGCCGATCGTCGCCCACAGGCCCTTCTTGAGGCCGTCCCGGTCGCCGTGGATGAGGGCGTGGTGCGCCCAGGTGACCGTGGTGCCCGAGCAGAGCAGGATAAGCGTGTTGAGCAGCGGGAAGCCGAACGGATCGAGCACCTCCATGCCTTTGGGCGGCCAGACGCCGCCGATCGATTCGACCGGCGAGGGAAAAAGCGCTGCGTTGAACCAGGCCCAGAACCAGGCGACGAAGAACATCACTTCCGAAGCGATGAACAGGATCATGCCGTAGCGCA
>JALYGI010000352.1 GCA_030777185.1 Pseudomonadota bacterium | reverse complement strand
CGCATCCGGGGTAAAATCGTCAGGCGCCCCGGCGTTTCGCCCTGTTGCACGCAGATCCTCTCGAGCCAGGTTTGACGGAAGCTCACCAGAATGCTGGCGAGATTTCTGTTCGCATCCCCCGCCGCCGCGGCTAGAGCTTTTCCCGACAAGGCAGAATCAGCAGGTGCGGCCTGCCCCGCAGGCCGCAGCCATGTCCGGGGGACATGGCGACCTGCTGATCCTTGTCGGTTCAGAAAGGCTCCAGATCAATGTCTTGAGATGATCAGGTCGCCATGCCCCCGGCATGGCTACGGATTGCCGGGGGGATGAGCCGGCCGCCGCGCCTCCCAGGCGCGGCTGCGACCTTCGGGGAAGGTCGCACCTGCTCATCCGTACCTGATCATTCCCGACCGAAAATTAAGTAGGTGCGCAGCGCAGCCATGTCCGGGGGGCATGGCGACCTACTTAATGGTTCCCACTTTTTCGGGAAGTGCTCTAGCTGAAGCCGAACAAATCGGGTTCGATGTCGCCGACCAGCCGGCGCGCGGCCCGGCGCGCGAAGCGAAGGGTCTCCGCCTTCCGCCGAGCGCCGGCGAGCTTGCGGACCGGCGCCTCGCGCAGCACGGCGGCATCGTAGCGGTCGGCGACGATCAGGCCGCAGCAATCGGGCTGGAAGGCGGGCTCGGCGAATGGCTCGATCCCGAACCCGGCCGGCACCGCCCAATAGAAACGGTCGCAATAATCGAGATAATCCCGCCACTTTTGATCGCCGAGCAGGTCCGCGCGGGAGACCTTGATCTCGACAATGGTCAGCATGCCCTTGCCGCAGATCGCCATCATGTCGGCGCGCCGACCGTTCGGAAGCGGAACCTCGCAGATCGCGAACAGGTCCTGGCGGTAGAAAAGCCGGGTCACGCCGCGTGCGACGTCTTGGGCGGCAAGCGGCGCGTCGGTGAAACAGCGTTCGGGATACGGCAGGCTGGCCATCGGGCCTTGCTAGAATGAAAAGGGAACATTTGGAAGCCGCGGCGCCAATTTCCCTGACGCTGAGCCGAAAAGCACGAACACCACCAATGGCCGCAGCGCCCGCGGCTCCCTCCCTCCTAACACTTCATCGTTCAACGCCGGACGCGCGCCGCATCTCGGCAAAGGCCGCCACTATCTCCTGCCGAATAGGCCACTTGTCGGCGGGGAAGTAGTTGACCATGACCGTGGCGCGCAACTTCTTCACCGGATCAACAAAGGCGAACGTGCCTGCGGCGCCGCCCCAACCATAGGTGCCCTTCGATGGGTAACCGCCCGGTCCGTCCGCGAGGTAGACGGAACCCCCGGCGCCGAACCCCATCGGCACCGTAGAAGTAGTACCGCCCGTACCGGCGCGGACACCTGCGAATGTGACGCCCGCCGGCAGCAGGTTCGACATGGCGAGCCGCACAATGTGCGGTTTCATGACCCGAACATTGTCCAGAGTTCCTTCGTTGGCCAGCATATGGAGGAAGCGGTCGTAGTCGCGTGCGGACATAACGAGGCCAGCACCGCCATAGGGGAAGCTCGGCGGCTGAAGCCACGCCGAATTGGTAGCGGGGTCGATTGGGACGCGGACATCTCCGTTGAAGGAGTAGTTTGTGGCCAGCCGGTCGGCCTGATCGGCGGGCACCGTCCAATAGCTCGAGTTCATCCTGAGCGGCGTGAAGATTCGCGTCTGCACAAATCGCTCAAACGTCATTCCGCTCGCCTTTTCGATGACGGCGGCCATGACGTCGAGGCCAATTGAATAACTCCATTTGGTCCCGGGCTCGGCGATCAGAGGCAAGGTAGCGACACGTTCTGCAAAGGCTGCCAGCGTCTTTGGCCGGCGCGGCGCCACAGCCGCCTCAGTTTGGGTGTTTACCGTGGCCGGTACCAAGCCGAGGCGCTCATATTCCTTTAGCAGCGGCCCTTTCGTGACGATGGTGTAGCCGAGCCCAGCGGTGTGGGTCAGCAGGTGCCGGACGGTGATCGGCGTCTTTGCGGGCACGGACTCGAGGCTGGTCTCGGGCTTGGTCAGCACCCGTATGTTGGCGAATGCGGGGAAGAATTTGCTGATCGGCTGGTCAAGGTGCAGCTTGCCGTCCTCCACCAGGATCATCGCCGCGATGCCCGTAATCGGCTTCGTCATGGAATAGACCCGCCAGAGGGAGTCAGGTCCTGCCGACGGAGCGCCAACGTCATCGGCGATCTTGCCTGCGGCGGGGAAGGCCGTTGGGAGGTTACCCACCCCGAACGCTCCAACGATGCCCGGCACCTTCCTCTCACCGACATAACGTTCGAACGCCTCCTGAACGTTCGGCACGACCGTACTGGGGCGAACAGAGAGGGGGGAGCCCGGCTGCACCGGCTGCGGCGCCGCCGCGTGATGGGGCCGCGCCTGCTCGGCCGGGGTGCAGCCGTAGGAGAGCGCCGCAAGAACGGCTGCAGTCAGCGCCGTCATGTACTTCAAACGACTCTCCTCAGCTACCTTTGGTGGGCGGCGGAACGATGATGGTGAGCGGTTCTAGCGAGAGCCCTCCGGTACCTCCTGCTCCGGAGCCGGCCCGCCGGTTGCGGGAACATCGGTGTTGTCGCCGTCCTCCATGCCAAAACGAGTGGTCGCGGCTTCTCCGCCCCGTTGCGGCCGGCTATTCCCATTGTTGCCGGGACCGCCCTCCCCCTCAGCCTCGCGACGTTCGCTCCCTTCCTGCATGCTGGTTCTCCTGCTTCGCTATCGAGGACAACCTCCAGGAGAGCTTGAGGTTCAAAGCTGCGCCTGGCTGGGCTCAGCCGACATTCACTCCTATCAGGACCATTCCGGCAAGTGACGCCAGAAGGGTTGCTAGAAATGCTGCAAAGCCTCCTAGCGTGGCCTTCCATGTGAGGCTGAGGAGCGCCCGCTGTAGCTTCATTTGGCTTTGCTTCGCACAGAACCCGAATGTCCGTAGGGGTGGGGATTGGACGTTCGTGCAGCAAATGGAGGCTGAGGTCAGGGCGTCCGCCGGTAGCGGAACACAACTTCTCGGCTGGTGCCATTCCCATTATCTATCCGCACCGCACCCACCATCCCGTCCGAGCCGTTCCGGAGGATTGTAAGCCCATCGAGAAACCAAGCGTCACCCTCAACGGCGACAAGCGGAAACCGACGCACCTCTGCCCGCTCTTCCCATCCGGTCAGGTCAGCGTTGAAATGCTTCAGGCGGTATTCCAGTGATCCATTCGCTTCGGCGATGGACAAAATCTCGGAGAACCAAATCCCGTTGCCCCGTGTCTGGATGAAGTGTCCGATTATCTGACCTCCCATGGGAGGTGAGTAGACCTCCCGTGCGGGGCCAGTGATGCCTTCCCCTTCCCAAGCTCCCGCCAACCAAGAAAGATCGGCGATCTGCGCGCGCGGGGGAGGTGATCCCGGTTGCGC
>JALYGI010000351.1 GCA_030777185.1 Pseudomonadota bacterium | reverse complement strand
GCCTGTTCGTAGTCGAGGCGATGTCGGTGATCATCCAGGTCTTCTTCTACAAGCGCACCGGCAAGCGGGTGTTCAAGATGGCGCCGATCCACCACCATTTCGAGCAGATGGGCTGGTCCGAGCCGACCGTCGTCATCCGCTTCTGGATCATCAGCTTCGTGCTCGCGCTCGCTGGTCTTTCCACGCTGAAGCTCAGATGATCACCAGCCCCGCTTTCTCCGGGAAGAGCTACGCCGTCCTCGGCCTCGCCCGCTCCGGCTTGGCGGTGGTCGAAGCGCTGAGCGCGAGCGGCGCCCGCATCATGGCTTGGGACACGCGCGAGGAAGCGCGCGCCGCCGTCGCCGGCAAGGCTCGGATTGCCGATCCGCTGACAAATTCACTCTACGGTTTTGCCGGGATCGTCGTTTCTCCGGGCGTTCCCCTGAACCGGCACCCGATCGCGGCGCGCGGACGCGAGGCGAAGGTGCCGGTGATCGGAGACATCGAGCTCTTCGCCCAGGCCCGGCCGACGCTGCCGCCCCACAAGGTGGTCGGCATCACGGGCACCAACGGCAAGTCGACCACCACCGCGCTCGTCCACCATATCCTCAAGTCGGCCGGCATTCCGACCACGATGGGCGGGAATATCGGCCTTCCGATCCTGTCGCAGGACCCGCTCCCGGAGGGGGGCGTCTACGTGCTCGAGCTTTCATCCTATCAGATCGATCTCACCCAGAGCCTCGACTGCGACGTTTCCGTGCTCCTCAACGTTACGCCCGATCATCTCGACCGTTACGACGGCGTCGATGATTACGCAGCGTCGAAGGCCCGCCTCTTCGCGATGCAATCGCCCGAGCATGTGGCGGTGATTGCCGCCGAGGACGAGTATACCGGTGCGATCGCCGGGCAGATCAGCGGCAAGCTCGTTCTCGTCTCCTCCGCCGATGTGAAGGACCAGTCGCACTGGCCCTCGCTCCAAGGGCCGCACAATGCCCAGAATGTGGCGGCGGCCGTCGCGGTGGCGCGGGCGCTCGGCGTCTCCGATGCGGCAACGGCAAAGGCGCTCGTCACCTATCCGGGCCTTCCTCACCGTATGGAGCGGATCGGGGAAAGGAACGGCGTCCTTTTCGTCAACGACAGCAAGGCGACCAATCCTACTTCGGCCGCGCCTGCGCTGGCGGCCTATCCTGCGGTGCATTGGATCCTCGGCGGCCTGCCGAAGTCGGACGATCTCGATGCGTGTGAGCCGTTCCTGGACCATGTGAAGGCTGCCTATACGATTGGAGAGGCGGGGCCGATGTTCGCGCGCTTGCTCTCCGAGAAGCTCCCGGTGCGAGAATGCGAGATGCTGGTCGCAGCGGTGGGCGAAGCGGCCAAGGCCGCACATCCGGGCGAGGTGGTGCTGTTGTCGCCCGCCTGCGCCTCGTTCGACCAGTTCAAAGATTATGAGGCGCGGGGGGATGCGTTCCGGGCCGCAGTGGAGGCGCTCAAATGAACGTGTGGCAGGGGGAAGCCGCGACGGTCGCGAAGAAAAGGGCGTCGGCCAAGTTCGGCCGGTCCGATCGAAGCGCCGTCGGCCGCTGGTTCTGGGAAATCGATCGCGTCCTCCTGCTTCTCGTCGCAGTGTTGATCTCGATCGGCCTCATCGCCGTCGCCGCCGCGTCGCCTGCCGCGGCGACGCGTTATTCCGGCGCAGCCGCCAGCTTCGCGCCGCTTCATTATTTCTACCGTCAGATGGTGTGGATCGTTGTCGCCCTGCCGGTGATGATCGGCGTCTCGATGCTTTCGAAGTCCACTGCCCGGCGGCTCTGTCTTGGCGGCGCGGCCTTTTTCACCGTGCTGCTGGTTTTCGTTCCGATCATCGGCGCCGAGGTGAACGGCGCCAAGCGCTGGATCGGGGTTGGCTTCGCCCAGTTCCAGCCTTCCGAGTTCTTAAAGCCGCTCTTCGTCGTCAGTGTGGCCTGGCTGCTGTCGTTGCGTGAAAAGGACAAGAGCTTGCCGGTGGTGCCGCTCACCGGCTTGCTGCTCGCGATCATCGCCGTCCTCCTGATGCAGCAGCCCAACTTCGGCGAGACCATCATCTTCGCCGCCGCCTGGGTGATGCTCCTCACTTTGTCGGGCGTGTCGATGCGCGTGCTCTCCCTCCTCGGCGCGGGCGCGGTGGGGAGCGTGATCACCGCCTATCTCTTCTACCCGGTCGCGACGATCCGCATCAATTCGTTCCTGTTCGGCGGCTCCGGCGACACCGACACCTATCAGGTCGACAGCGCGCTTCGGACTCTGACGTCGGGCGGTCTCTTCGGCACCGGTCCGGGCGGCGGCACTCGCAAGTTCCAGCTGCCCGAGCCGCACACCGATTACATCTTCTCGGTGATCGGAGAGGAGTTCGGCCTCATCGCCTGCCTCGCCATCGCCATCATCTATCTCGCCATCGTCGCTCGCGTCCTGATCAAGCTCCTCCATGAGGAGGACATGTTCGTAGTCCTGGCAACCGCGGGCCTGGTCGGCCAATTCGGGCTCCAGGCGCTCATCAACATGGCGGTCAACGTCAACATCGCGCCGTCCAAGGGCATGACCCTGCCGTTCATAAGCTATGGCGGCTCGTCGATGGTGGCGCTGTCGATCGGGGTTGGATTGCTGCTCGCGCTCACCCGGCGAAACCCGTATCTGCACCGCTCGCCTTATGTGGTGAAGTGGAGCGGCCGCTGATGACCAGGCTTG
>JALYGI010000350.1 GCA_030777185.1 Pseudomonadota bacterium | reverse complement strand
GATCTGCTGGGCGTAACCGGCAACGGGCATGGCAAACGCGGCTGCCGCGCAGAGCAAAGAAAACTTTCTCATTGTGTTCCATCCCCCGGCGAGAGCGCCTCGGGCAGCGGATATGGTCCCCCCATGTCACTGCAGCGAAGCGGATGCGAGAGCTTCTAGGATGATTCCGTTTCGTTTTGAAGACAGTGATTTCCCGTCCGAAGGATTCATTTTTTCAACTGTGGCTGTGTCATCACGGGACAATAGAAATTGGCCCCTGATGCACTTGGAACGGAAGATGCTAGGGGACCGTCTGAGCACGTCCCGCGACCTTTACGGAATGCAAACCAAAGAGATGCCGAAAAGGCGCAACAGACCGAGTTGGATCTCCCACACCCGCAAACCCGCGGCGGGATTCGCATTGCTGCTTTCGGCCGCATCCTGCGTCCCTGCGGGAACGGAGAACGGCGTCGCCAGCGCCGGCCGGGAGAATCTCGCGGTATCGCTCGCCGCCGCTCCGCCTGCTCCAGTGCCGCTGGTGCTCCAGCCCCTCGCCCCCGCGGCCGCGGTCGCGATGAACGCCGCGATCCCGGTGGCGGACGTCGACAATCCCGCCGCGCGGGCCTTCACCTTGCGCACCCGGACCATGGTCGATCGGATGCGTTCGATCGATTGCCTCACCGCGGCGGTCTATTACGAAGCCGCTTCGGAGAGCGACGACGGCCAGCGGGCTGTCGCGCAGGTGGTGCTCAACCGCGTCCGGCATCCGAGCTATCCGAACAGCATCTGCGGAGTCGTCTATCAGGGGTCGGAACGGACCAGCGGCTGCCAGTTCAGCTTCACCTGCGACGGATCGCTGCTGCGCACGCCCTCGATCGGCGGCTGGGCGCGCGCGCGTCGGATCGCGGCGGAAGCGCTGGCGGGCCGTGTCTTCGAGCCGGTCGGCCACTCGACCCATTATCATGCCAATTACGTCCTGCCTTATTGGGCCTCCAGCCTGGTCAAGTCGGCGGTGATCGGCGCTCACATCTTCTATCGCTGGAACGGCGGCTGGGGACAGCCGGCAGCATTCCGCCAGACCTATGCCGGCGTGGAGCCGCTTCCCGGCCCGAAGCCGCGCCCGGCCATGGCTCTGCCCCTCCCCAACGCGGCCGTGCTTCAGGCCGAGCTCGCCGCCATAACGGCGGCTGCTCCGGGCCACTATCAGCACGTGCCGCTGACGGTGCCGGCGCAAGCGGTGCGGCCCGACGACACGCTTCCGAAAGTCGTCTTCAAAGGCTCGGGCCTGCCGGATTCGCAGGTGCTCGAAGCCTATCGCAATTCGGGCGTGCCGAAGGACGAGCTTCCCGCATCGGCCGCCGAGTCGGCTCGTTAGCCTGCCCTTTTCGGTGCCGGACTTATCCCCAATATCCTCTTTATCCACAGCCCGATTCCGCTTTGCGCGACTCGGGAGCCGTGAGAGCTTCGATCCGTGGCCAAGAGGCGGCCGGACGGAAACGAACGGACGCTTCGCCAAGGCACGAAGCCGCTGAGCAGGATCGAAGCCGAAAGGCGTGGTGAACGGCAGCGGCAGGGCGGCGGAAGGAGCCCGGGCGGACGCCAGCGCGACGAGCGGGAAGCGGAAGCGCGGAATTTTCTGAAACCACCCGGCAGAGTTGCAGTCCCCCAGACCAGGCTCTGCAAAGAATGCCGATCCTGACGGAGCCTCGCTCCGAACGGAAGAGCGGACAGCCTGAGGATGAGGCAGGCCAGCTCCTTTAAAAAGGAGCAGGCGCCGCAACCCAGGTTCAGTGGGGGCTGGTCGCGACGCCAGCCCCCATTTCCTTTCTGCTCGCCAGCCACCACGAGCAGCTGATCGCCCCCTCCCCGCCCAAAAGATGGAACAGCGCCGCGCGCCCGCTTGTTCTGGACCGAAGCAACGACCTTCGAAGAGGAACTGCGAGATGGCCGATCGAGGCAATGAACGAGACGACAGCCGGGGCGGCATCGGGCAAGGCGGGCCGCAGGACGGCCCCATCGGCGGCCAGGATCGCCGCCAGCAGCAGAACGACGATGATGTTGGCGCGACGGGCGGCACCGGCACGGGCGAGCTCGGCCAGGGCCAGCAGCGCCATCCCGGCGGCAGCAGCCGATTCCGAGAAATTGAGCTGAGGAGCGGCACGGTGGCAGGAAAAGGCGGCGGCAATCTGGGCGGCGGCATCAATGAAGCGGCACTCGCCAATCGCGACGAGGAGGATCTCGGCGGCGCCGGCGGATCCAGCGGCGGCGGAACCATAGCAGGAAGCGGCGATCCCTCGGGCGGAACCACCGGCGGGACGGGTGGAACCACGGGGGGCGTTGCAGCCGACATGCTCGGCGGCCACACGC
>JALYGI010000349.1 GCA_030777185.1 Pseudomonadota bacterium | reverse complement strand
GCTTTGTCGACCGCCGGGCGGAACGCCGGGTCGAGCGCCAGTCGGTTCGGGAAAATCTGCTGAATGCCGAGCAGGCCGCCGACAAGATCGCTGCCTCGGCCGATCTCGGCAAGCCTGTCGCCCAGGGGGTCGACGATCTCGATGTCGGCACGAGCCTGGCGTTCGACGAACAGCATCCAGGCCGCAACCGGGATTGCGAGCCGCTCGACTGGGCGGCCCGCCCGCAATGCATCGGCGACCGTGTCGAGCAACCGGTAGGGGAGCTTCTGCGAGCCGTCCCATGCGATCTGCGAAAGCTTGTGGCCGATCGATGGGTTTCGAAACCGCTCGATGATCTCGCCAGCATAATGCTGGAGGTCGAATGAAGGGGTGAGGCTGGGAATGATATCATCGAGGATCAGCCGTTCGACGAAGCACGCAAGCTCGCCGTCTCGCATCGCATCGGCGACGGTGTCATGTCCCATCAGGAGGCCCAGATAAGCGAGGCTCGAATGGGCGCCGTTGAGGATCCGCAGCTTTGCCAGTTCGTAGGCGGCGACATCGCTCGTGAGCACCGCGCCCACCGATTGGAGATCGGGTGCGCCGGTGGGCAGAACATCCTCGATGATCCAGGCCGCATAGGCTTCGCGCCTGACTGGAATGGCGTCCAAAACACCGAGCGCCTCGCGCACTTGCCGGCGGGTCGGCTCGTCGGTGGCGGGCGTGATCGAATCCACCATGCTGTTCGGGAAGCGCACTTCGCCAGCAATCCAGTCGGCAAGGGCAGGATCGAGCCGCCGCGCGAACGCCTCGACCGCCGCGCCGAGCTTCCGCCCGTTCGAGACCATATTGTCGCAGCAGAGCGGCGTGAAGGGAGCAAGGCCGGCGCTGCGCCGGTCGCGAAGGCCGAGGGTGAGCCAGCCGATCAGGCTTTCCGGCTCTTGCCACGTTTCGAGGTCATGCAGGATGTCGGGATGATCGAAGTCGAGCGTGCCGTCGCCTTCCAGGCAATAGCCTTTTTCGGTGACGGTACTCGTGACAACCTTGAGGTCGGGGCTGGCGAGCTCGGCACGGACTTTCGCCGCCTCGCCAGGCCCGTAGAAGCGCGTGTGCGCGCCCAGCACACGAAAGGCGGGCGCCGCGTCGATGATTGCAAGGGTGTAAAGGCCGTCTTGTCGCTTCAGCGCATCCACCGTTCCCGGCGACCGGAGCGACACCGCGGCGATAGCCCAACGTGGATCATCGGCCAGGAGCCGGTCGATGTAATCGGCCTGATGGGCGCGGTGGAAGGCGCCCGGCCCGAAATGGAGGATTCCGGTGGCAAGGCGGGAGCGGTCGTAAGTGGGACGGCCCACTTGTCGCGGCAAATCCCCCAGCGCGGCATTGCCCAGCGTGCTCACAAAGTGACGCCGCGCTTCCAGATCGCGATCTCTCGCTCGCCGTTCCGCTCGGCCGCGGTGGGCGCGCCGGATGCGATTGCGGCAAGACGATCCAGCAGCGCGTCGGCGGCAGTGTCGAGCCCCTCGCTCAGCACTCGCCCGGCATCGAAGTCGATCCAGCCCTTCTTCCGTTCGGCAAGGGCGCTGTTCGATGCAATCTTCACCGTCGGAACGGGAAAGCCCAAGGGCGTTCCGCGCCCCGTGGTGAACAGGATCAAGGTCGCCCCCGCCGCGGCAAGCGCAGTCGACGAGACCGCGTCGTTGCCCGGGGCCTCGAGCAAAGTGAGGCCCTTGCGGCGCACCCGTCCCGCATAGCGCAGCACGTCAGCGACCGGGGCCTGGCCGGCTTTTTGGACCGCGCCCAGCGATTTCTCCTCGAGCGTGGTGATCCCCCCGGCGATATTGCCCGGAGATGGATTCTCGGAGACGGGCTGGCCATTGTCCAGGAAGTAGCGCTTGAAGTCGTTGACGACGCCGACAATGCCGTCGAACACCGTCTCATCGCGGGCCCGCGCCATCAGCAGATGCTCTGCTCCAAAGATTTCGGGGATCTCCGTCAGGATCGCCGACCCGCCGGCGCCGACGATGCGATCCGCCATCCGCCCGACCAAGGGGTTTGCGGTGAGGCCGCTGAAGCCATCGGAACCGCCGCACTTGAGGCCGACGACGAGCTCCGCGAATGGAACCGGCGTGCGGGTTGCAAGGGACGCAGTTGCGACCAGCGCATCAATGAGAGCGAGCCCTTCCTCGGTCTCGTCCTCCACGCCCTGGGCCCTCAGCGTCCGCACCCGCCCGCGAAGGCTCTCGGGGATCTCCTCCATGAGCGTGTCTAACTGGTTGGACTCGCAGCCAAGGCCGACGAGCAGCACGCCCGCGGCATTCGGATGGCAGGCGAGCGCTGCCAGGAGCGACCGGGTTCCGTCGAGATCGCCGCCAAGCTGCGAGCAGCCATGGGGGTGGGTGAAAGCGTGGATGCCGTCCACCTTGCCGGAATGGCGTGCGCCGGCGATCGTGGCGATCCGCTCCGCCGTCCGAGCGACGCAGCCGACGGTCGGCAGGATCCAGATCTCGTTGCGCGTGCCGACCCGGCCGTCAGCGCGTCGATAGCCCATGAAAGTGCCCGTCGGCGCTTCGAGGGGGGCGCCCTTGACCGGCTGGTAGCAATAGCCCTCAACACCCGAGAGCAGGGTTTCCAGATTGTGCGTATGAACGTGAGCGCCAGCCGGAACCGCGCCTTTGGTCCGGCCGATCGGCCAACCGAACTTGCGGACCTCGGCCCCGGGCGCAAGATCGCGAAGGGCGATCTTGTGGCCGTACGGGATGGCTTCGACGGCTGCGATCTCCTGACCGCCCACCTCCATCCGCTCGCCCAGATCAATCGGTCGCAGTGCAACGGCCACGTCGTCCACGGGGTGGAGCTGGAGGATGCCTGGAGCTTCCGGCGGAGTGAGAAGGGAGCTAGGTTGCGTCATCTGGAAACCGGTGTCATCTTTAAGCATTTCGCGGCTGTTGAACAAGGGTGGCGAAGCCAACTTTCTAGCCGGAGCGGCCTTGCTGCGTTATCGTGCCGCCTTAAGGAGAGAGTGAGTTGGCCGACAGGGAAGAGAAATCGTCAATGCAGCGGCGGGCGGCGAAGCCGACCATCAACGATGTGGCGCGTCTTGCCGCCGTCTCGAAAAAAACGGTGAGCCGAGTCATCAATCGCTCCCCGTTGCTGAACGACGAGACGCGGCAGCGGGTCGAAACCGTCATAAAGGACCTGGGCTACGTCCCCAATCCGCAGGCAAGGGCGCTCGCGCTCCGGCGCAATTTCCTGGTTGGGCTCATCCACGACAATCCCAACGCGCAAATGGTGTTGGGCGTGCAGCAGGGAATTCTCGAAGCGCTTCAGGGCACCGAATTCGAGCTCGTCGTCCGGCCCGTCGATCGCCGCTCCCCGGCCATGCTCGACGACATCCGAGATCTGCTCGAGCGGCAGCGGCTCTTCGGCGTGGTCCTGCTTCCTCCGATCTCGGAAAATGACGAGCTGGCGCAGCTCTGCCAGGATCTCGGCGTCCGCTATACTCGCATGGGGTCGGCGGAACTGGACGATCCGGATCACATGGTCGCATCCAATGACCGAGAGGCGGTGAGGGAGGCGACCTCGCACCTCATCGATCAGGGGCACAGGCTGATCGGCCTCGTGCAGGGGCCGGAAGGATTCCGGTCCGCGACCGAACGGCGCCTCGGTTTCGAGGATGCGCTCGGCAAGGCGGGGATCAAGCTTCCACGCAGCCTCATCACGGAGGGGAATTACACCTTTGAATCCGGAATTGCGGCGGCAAACCGGCTGCTCGACCTGTCGCCGCGGCCGACGGCGATTTTCGCTTCCAACGACGAGATGGCGGCCGGCGTCGTCCATGCGGCCCGACAGCGCGGCATTTCGGTGCCGGAGGACCTGTCGGTGATCGGGTTCGACGACACGGCGATCGCCGCTCATATCTGGCCGCCGCTGACCACGGTGCGTTGGCCGATCATCTCGATGGCGCGGTCGGCGGCGATGAAGCTGGTCGGCGATGTGGTCGAACCGGATGATCCCACGGAGGAGCCCTCCATGTTCTTGTCGACCCTCGTTCACCGCGCATCCGTCGCTCCGCCCAAGGCCTGATCGGGCTCGTATTGCCAACCGATCAAGAAGTTCGGCAAGCCGCTCGAACCGGCCCGCTGGAACCAGTCCTTCTACGCCGGGTTCGTCACTGCTTCGCTCCTGGGGAGACGCTCATGCAAGCGCGGCAGACCATCACCCGCTCCTCCTTTGGCGCGCGGCGAGGATTGCCCGCCGCTGCGTTGTCATTGCTTCTGCTCACGGCCGCTCCAGCGGCCGCGGAGGCGCCCGAAAATGTGCAGGGGCTTGGGCCGGATAACGAGCAGTGGGAGCTCGAATATGTCGGGCAGTTCGGCGACGCGAACGGCAGCGATGACGAGCGCAAGCATTCGGGTCAATCCTTCTACGGCGTCACCGACTGGCTGGCGATCGGCGGGGAAACCCAGCTCAGTTACCGCAGCGGGCCGCTCGTCAGG
>JALYGI010000348.1 GCA_030777185.1 Pseudomonadota bacterium | reverse complement strand
TCAACGCGGCCTCCTCATCGAATCGCGCCTTGGAGACTTTGCGGATCCGGATCTTGTCGTTGCGCTCGCCCGACTGGATGATGCGCCGCACGAGCGGCGGGAAATCGCACCTGATATCGAGATCGTAAGTGTAGAGGTCCTTCACCCCATGGTAGCCCGCCGCCTCGACCCAGCCGCTATATTCGGGACGGTTATGGCCCATCATCACCGTCGGCGGATGGTCATGGCCTTGCACGAGCAGGCCCGGCTCGTCCCAGATGGAGATGCTGTAGGGCCCCTGCGCGATGCTCATCCTCCGCCCGCGCAGGAAATCCTCCGCGCGCGCGATGAGCTCGGCTGCGACCGCCGCGTCGGCCGCCTCCAACATGCCCCACTGGCCGATGCCGGCGCCCATATGTTGCAGCACCTCCTGATCGACTTGGCCGGAGATGCGGCCGACCGGCATTCCGTCCCGCTCGGCAAGGAAGAATCGCGCTTCGCCGTGCGCGAACCAGGGGTTGGTGCGCGGATCGATGAGGCCATGCACTTCGGTCTTGAGCGGCGGGACCCAGTTCGGATCGGAACGGTTCAATGTGAAGGCAATATCGACGAACGCCTTGCGGTCGGCGGCGTCCTCGACGGGGCGGATGGTAATGGGGCCGGAGCTCATCCGGGCTTGGTAGCGGCTCCGTCGGGCTCTGTCACCGAGGGCCATATGAGAAGGGCCTGATTCCGGCCTTGCGGAAGCGCGTGGCGCTTGTACCTCAATCGATCAGCCCCTCGCCAGCTGCGGCTCTTGCGGCCGTTCGCCTGCGACCCGATTCCGCGGCTCAATTATCGCTGGCGGGCACGCAGGGGCAGGGGGCGCGGGACCTGGAATTCGGCGTGCGGTTCGCTTCGACGAGCTTCAAAAGCTTCGATGCCCATTGGACGGCCGGTGAAATAGCCCTGGATGTAGTCGCAGCCAAGGAGTTGCACCAACCCCGCTTGGTTGGCGGTCTCCACCCCTTCGGCGATCACGCTCATGCCCAGGCTGTGCCCCAGATCGACGATGGCACGGAGCAGCTCGGCGCCCTGTCGTCCCTTGTCCAGTTCCAGCACGAAGCTTCGGTCGACCTTCAGCAGATCGAAATTGAAGTCCTTGAGATAGCTCAGGCTCGAAAAGCCTGTGCCGAAATCGTCGAGCGCGATCTTGATGCCGGCCTCCCTGAGCTCGCCGATCGCGCGGGCCGCCGCCCGCGTGTGGGTGACAAGCACACCCTCGGTGATCTCCAGCCGAAGCATGTCGGCGGGGACCGAATGGGCTTCGAGACGGTCGACGATCTTGCGGGCAAAGCCGGGATGGCGAAACTGGACCGGAGAGATATTGACCGCGATCGGGATTGTTCGAAGCTGCGTCGCATAGTTGAGCGCTCGCTCGAGCACCCAATCATCGATGCTGATGATCTGGCCACTCTCCTCGGCGAGCGCGATCAGCTTTGCGGGAGATACTGCCCCCAGCACCGGATGGATCCACCGGAGCAGCGCTTCGGCGCTCGTCAGCTCGCCAGTTCGCGCATTCACCACTGGCTGCAGGTGTAGATCGAGCTGATCTCCGGAGAGCGCGAGCGCTAGATCCTGTCGCATGGTGCGTCTGAAGTTCAACGCCTCGTCCATCTGAAGCTCGAAGGGCTGGATCTGAAGCCGGTTGTCGTGCTTGGCGCGATACATCGCGACGTCGCTCCGCCGCAGCAGTTCCTTGCTGGTGATGGACCCTGCCGTGCCATGAGCGAGGCCGATGCTGACGCCGACGGTCAGATGGTCTTCGTCCGTCGCGATCGGATCCGCCAAGGCGTCCACCATCGCTTCGGCAAAGTCGCGGATCCTGGCCTCCGCGCCAGGGCCGAATGCCGCAGCGCCGAACTCGTCCCCTCCGAGGCGCGCGAGCAGGACTCCGGGCGGCGCGGCGAGAGCGAAGCGTTCCGCGACCTTGTTCAGCAACTGATCGCCTACGTCATGGCCAAGGCTGTCGTTTACTTCCTTGAACCCGTCGAGGTCGGCAAACAGCAGGGCGGCCGCCTCCCCGGAATGGCTGAGGAGGCGGCGGTCCAGCTCGGCCTGGAAACAAGCGCGATTGCAGAGGCCAGTGAGATCGTCCCGGTCGGAGGGCGCATATGCAGGCGGGCGCGCCGGCCGGAGACGCGAGGACAGCAAACCGGCGATTGCGACCGCCAGCAGTCCGGCCGCGGCAAGATGCCCGAC
>JALYGI010000347.1 GCA_030777185.1 Pseudomonadota bacterium | reverse complement strand
TGACAAGACGGCAGGCGCGCCACATCTCATAGGTCAGGCGGCCGAAATCCTCATATGGAGTTTCGTAGATTCCCATGACGGTGCCGAGCCACTCGGTGTAGAGGCCCCATCCTTCGCCATAGCCTGAGAAGTAGATTTCCTTGCGGAAGTCCGGGCGATTGGGCCCCTCCAGGGCAAGCGCCGCCTGGAAGCTGTGTCCGGGCGTGCATTCGTGCAGCGTCAATGCAGGCAGCGTGTAGAGCGGGCGGGCCGGCAAATTGTACGTGTTCATCATGCAGTTTTCGAGGCCGCCGCGCCCGCCCGTGTAAATCGGCGCAAGAGCGGCGGGGACCGGCACGATCCCGTGGCGATAGCGGGGGAGGGTGCCGATCGTGGTCGCCATCTTCCCGTCCGCCTTCTTCGACACATAAGCCGAGTAGGACAGCAGCTCCCGCGGCGTCTTTGCATAGAATTGCGGATCGGTTTTCAGGAATTTAATAAACTCCGACAAGGTGCCGTTGAAGCCGGCCTTGGCCTTGGTCGCTTCCATCTCCGCCCGGATGCGGGCGACTTCCTTGAGGCCGATATCGTGGATCTGCTGGGGCGTCAGCTTCAGCGTCGTGAACTTGTTGATCATCGCCTGGTAGTAAGCCCTGCCGTCCGGCATCTCGGACGCGCCGAGGCTGGTCCGCGCCTGCGTCATATATTCGGAGCGGATCATCTGCAGGAGCTGCGAATAAGCGGGAATTGCCGCATCGCGGATTGCCGCTGCCCCTTCGGCCCTCAGCCGGGCCTGCTCGGCGGCGGGCATGTTGGAGGGCATGTTGGCGAACGGGGCGAACAAGGGGTTCGTCTCGTCGGCGCTGAGATAGGGTTCGATCGTCTTGTCGCGTCCGGTGAGCGTTACCCTCGGAACGCTGAAGCCCCGCTTCAGGCCGGCCCGCATGTTGGCAATATGCTCGCTGAAATAGCGCGGGATGTCGCGGATCCTCGCGATGTAGCGGCGATATTCCTCGGCATTCTTGAAGCCGCTGCGTGGGCTGAGGTTCGCCCAGAAGAATGTGTCGGCGTTGAACGGGGTCTCGTAGGTTCTGTAGCGGATGTCGTCGACCATGCCCTCGAGCGAGGTGCGAAAAACGGCCGCGTTGATCCTTTCTTCCGGTGAAAGCTCGGCGACCGGGATCTTGTCGAGCTCCGCGAGGGCCCGGGTCCAATAAGCGAGCCGCGCCTGCTGCGAGGCTGCATCGACGCGCGGGAGACGGTCCGCGAGAGAACCCGGGCCCGTTCCGGGCAGCCTTGCGCTATCCTTGAGCCGCCACTGCCATTCCGCATTGTAAAGATCGCGGAGCCGCTGATCGGCACTGGAGGCACGGACGGCTGACGTCTGCGCCGCTGCAGCGGCCGCTATTCCCGCCGTTGCCAGCATCAGGGGGATGGCGATCATTTGACCTGAGACCATGACACTCTCCCGCGACTCTCTTTTTGGTATACTGCATACGATCTTCTTCGCTGCGCCAAGTCAAGGCGCGCTGGCGCGAGAAGAGTGTCAGGCGGGGTTCCCCGCGCCGACTTTTTCCGAATCAGATCCCGACAACCGGCTTGTTCTTGGCGGCCATGCTGTGGCTTCGGCCGTAGAGCAGATAGACCGCTATTCCGATGACGTTCCAACCGACGAAGCGGATCAAGGTGGCGCTCGGCAGGCTGAACAGCAGATAAAGGCAGCCGAGGATCGCCAGCGTGCCTACGAGGTAGGGATGCGGGCAGCGGAATACGCGGGGAAGATCCGGGGCGCGCCTCCGAAGCACCATCATGCAGGCGCCGACGGCAATGAAGGCGAGCAACGTGCCAGCATTGGCCAGCTCGGCAATCTCGTCCAGCCGGAAGAAACCGGCCACGGCCGCGACCAACACTCCGGTAATCGCGGTGATCAATATGGGGGAGCCGGTCCGCGGCGATACCTCGCTCAGTTTGCGGGGCAGCAGGCCATCCCGCGCCATCACGAAGAAGATCCGGCTCTGGCCGTACATCATGACCAGGATGACCGAGGGCAGCGCCACGAGCGCGGCAAGAGCGATCAGCCAAGCAGCGGCCGGATGGCCGAGGACCCGCAGGACGTAGGCGAGCGGCTCATCGGACCCTGCGATCGCAACGTGGTTCACCGCGCCGACCGCGGCGATTGCGACGAGCATGTAGATGATGGTGCACAATGCCATCGACCCGATGATGCCGATGGTAAGGTCACGGCCGGGCGTTTTGCACTCCTCGGCGGACGTCGCGACAGCATCGAAGCCGTAGAAGGCGAAGAATACGATGGCGGCCGCCGCCATCACGCCCCGAGTCGTTCCGTCCGCATCCACGGTGCTGCCAAAGCCGTAGGGCATGAAGGGGACGATATTGTCGGCATTGAAGAAGGGGAGGGCGATCAGAACGAAGGCCGCCAGAGCTGACAGCTTGATGACCACCAGGATGATATTGAAAGTTGCGCTTTCGCGGGTGCCGGCAATCAGCAGCCCGGCAATCGACAGCGCGACCAGCACGGCCGGAAGGTTGATGATCCCGCCGGCATGTGGCCCGGCGAGCAGGGCCGCCGGCAAGCTCACGCCGGCCGATTGCAACCACCCGACGAGATAGGCCGACCAACCGACGGAGACGGCGCTGCAGGCGAGCGAGTATTCGAGGATCAGGCTCCAACCCACCACCCAGGCGGCCGCTTCCCCGACCACCGAATAGGTGTAGGTGTAGGCGCTCCCGGACGTCGGGATCAAAGTGGCCAGTTCCGCATAGGCGAGCGCGGCGCAGGCGCAGACGGCGCCGGCGATGGCGAAAGCAAGGATGACCGCCGGCCCCGCCCGATCCGCGCCAACACCGGTGAGCGTGTAGATGCCGGTGCCGACGATCGCTCCGACGCCAAGCGCGACAAGATGGGGCCAGCTCAGCGTCTTCTTCAGCGTCCGGCCATGTTCATGCACATCCACCGTGCTCAGCGGCTTGACCGGGCCGAATATTGTCTGCGCCACCATCTATCTCTCTCCCCTGTTCGATATCGGCGGACGCCGTATCGTCTCTATGAGTCTTCCGCCGCGAGCTGCCGGCGAAGGTCTTCCAGCGTCTGGGCAATGTGGGTCCGCATCAGCGAAGCGACGGCATCGGCGTCGCGGGACAGCCAGGTTTGGAGGAGCTCGCGATGCTCCTCGTTCGCCCGCTCGTCGCGGCCGAGCGGCTCGAGATGCTTGCGCACGTACCGCTCGGAAAGGATTTGCAGCCGCTCCAGGAAGTTGATCGTCAGAAATTTCTCGCAGGGGCGGATGAGCGCGAGGTGGAAGGCGCGGTTGAAGGCGCCGACACTTTCGCCATGCTCGTTGGTGGCGCGATCGAGTTGTTGAAGTGTACGCGTCGCCAGTTTCCGGTCTTCCTCGTCCGCCAGGCGTGAAGCCAGCGCGACCGCATCCGGTTCGAGCTTGAGCCGCAGGGCGTAAACCTCTTCCGCCTCCGCCGTGCTGAGCGAGCGCACGAAGAAGCCGCGGTTGGCCTGCGAGCGCAAAAGCCCATCCTGTTCCAGCCTCGCAAGCGCTTCGCGCAAGGGAATCTTGCTGACGCCGAGCTCTGCCGCCAGCGCGTCCTGTCGGATCGGAAGATCGGACGGGACTTCGCCCGAGAGAATACGGTTGCGCACCAGATCCACGATCTGCTCGGAAAGGTTACGGACAACGATGCTCATAAGCGGATCACTTCCCTGCTTCTCCGTCTTCGCACCCTAGAAGACGCGGGGACTTGTAGAATGCCGGCTCGAACGGCGCATGCACATGAAGGTGCAAATTGGAGTTATGCGAATTGGATGTCGATGTCGCGCACGGCTTCATACCACCGTGAACCCGCTCCAGAATGGGTCAGCGCGGTCGATCCAGATGGTGTTGAACCCAGTCGCGATGGCCGAACCCTCGATCGAGGGAATGATTGCCGGCAGCCCTGCAATGTTCGTCCGGTCCTCGACCCGGCCGGTGAACCGGCTGCAGATATAGCTTTCATGCACGAAGGATTGGCCGACGTCCAAGCGTCCGGTGCCGAACAAGTGCGCCAGCCGGGCGGAGGTGCCGGTGCCGCACGGACTTCGATCGATCGCCCGCTCACCGTAGAAAACCGCGTTGCGGCCATCGGCGCCGTCATGCTTCGGCTTGTCCGCCCAGAGCACATGGCTGACGCCGCGGATGGTGCTCTCGAGCGGATGAACGGGCTCGTAGACTTGGCGGACCAGATCACGAACGGTTCGGCTGAACTCCACGAGGCGGGATGCGCCCATTTCCTCGAGGCCGCTATAGGCACCCTGCGGCTCGATGATTGCATAGAAGTTGCCGCCATAGGAGACATCGACCGAGAGCGGACCCAAGCCGGGCACCTCGATCCTTATGTCCCGCTCGGCGAGGTAAGCGGGGACGTTGCGGATCTTGACCGAGGAGACCCGGTCGGCCTCCGCCCGGTATTCGATGTCGATGAGTCCGGCCGGGACCTCGATGCGCAGCCTGCCGGGCGCGCGGGGCTGAATGAGGCCGTTCTCCAATCCGAAGGTGACGATTCCGATGGTGCCGTGGCCGCACATCGGTAGACAGCCGCTGGTTTCGATGAACAGGATGCCGCAATCGCTGCCGTCGCGCGTCGGCGGGTAGAGAAACCCGCCGGACATCATGTCATGGCCGCGCGGCTCGAAGCAGAGGCCGGTGCGAACCCAGTCGAAACGGGCGAGGAAGTCCTGCCTTCGATCCTCCATGGTGGCACCTTTGAGAAGCGGTGCACCGCCCGCCACCAGGCGGACCGGATTTCCCGCTGTGTGCCCGTCGATGCAGAAGTAGGTGTGCCGCATCGATCAGGCTGCGTTTGCAACCTGAAGCACCGGCCGCGTCGCCGCAGCCTTTTCAACCATGGCGATCACCTCCTCGCGCCGTGCGCCCGCAAGAGGCATCCTGGGCAAGCGAACTCGTTCCGAGCCGCGTCCCATGATTTGCTCGGCAAGCTTGATCGATTGGACGAGGTCATGCTCGGCATCCAGATGGAGGAGGGGCATGAACCAGCGGTAGATGCGGCGCGCCTCTTCGAAGTCGCCGCGCTGGAACGCTGCAACCAGCGCAACCGACTCCTTCGGAAACGCGCTGGTGAGACCCGAGACCCAGCCGGTGGCCCCGAGGAACATGCCCTCGAGCGCAACATCGTCCAGGCCGGCCATAAGAACGTAGCGGTCGCCATAGCGGTTGATGAGGTCGGTGAAGCGCCGGGGGTCGGGCGCGCTCTCCTTTACCGCCACGACGTTCTTCACCGGGATCAGCTTGTCGAGCGTGTCGAAACCGATCGAGACCCGATAGGCGGGCGGGTTGTTGTACAGCATCACGGGCAGGGCGCTTGCCCCGGCCACCGTTTTGAAGTGAACGTACAGCTCTTCCGACGTGGGGACGTACACCATCGCCGGCAGGACCATGAGAGCGTCGAGCCCAATTGCTTCCGAATCGCGCGCATATTCCGAGGCGCGGTCGGTGGTGAACTCCGAAACGCCGGTGATCAGGGGCACGCGGCCCCCCACCGCTTCAACGGCGGCACGAAGAACCGTCCGCTTCTCCTCCGGCGTCAGCGAGTTGTTCTCTCCGCAGGTGCCGAGGATGATGAGGCCGTCAACTCCGTCGTCAACCAGGGCTGTCAGGACCTTCTGGGTTCCCTCGACGTCGATCGATCCGTCAGTGCGGAATTGGGTGGTGGCGGCCGGGTAAACGCCCGTCCAAGTGGGGGAAAGAGAACTCACTGGAAACCTCCGTTGAACGGCGCGATCTTATAACGTATACGATCATTTGTGCAATGACGAAGTCCGTGCAACCCTGTCCACTTTGGCAGGACCGGCTGCCAAGTAAAATTGCCGGGAGCAATTCTTTTCGACCGTGACTGCCCCAGGAGGAGATCGATTGGTGATACGTTGTCTGGCACTCACACTTCTCTGTCTGTCCGCTCCGGCAGCGCTTGCGGCCCAGCCGATGGAGAGCTCCGCTCAAGCGGCAGCGGACCGTTTCAAAGCGCTGTACGAAGCGGAGTGGGCGTGGCGGACGAAGGAGCTCGCCATCGGCCCGCAAGGCGTGCGCGGACCTGGCGCCGATCGGCTGCCAGACGTCAGCCCGGCCAGTCAGAAGCGGCGGCAGGAATATTGGACCAGGACACTCGCCGAGCTCGACCGGATTCCTGCCGATCAGCTTTCGCCTGAGGACAGGATCAACTACGCCGTTTTCCGGACAAGCATCACAACGTTCCTGCACGAGCTTCAGGCCAAAGAGTATGAGATGCCGTTCATCAGCGGTACCTCGTTCTGGGCGCGCCTTGCGCCGCGCGCCGGCTTCCGCTCGGCCGACGAATATCGTGCCTACCTCGCTCGCATGCGGGACATCCCGCGCTTCTTCGACCAGAATGTCGCGAACATGCGTGCCGGCCTCAAGCGCGGTTTCACGCCGCCGCGAGTCACCATAACGGGCCGCGAGCGCACGATTGAGCCATTCGCCAACGCCGATGTCCTGAAGAACCCCTTCTACAACGCCTTTCTGCAGATGCCGACCAGCATCCCGGCGGCGGAGCAGGAGGCATTGAAGCAGGAAGCGCAGAAGGTGATCGCCGAGGCCGTGGTTCCTGCTTTCACGAAGCTGCTGCCCTTCATTCGCGATGAATATATTCCAGGCGCCCGAACCACGATCGCGGCGGAGGCCCTGCCGAACGGCAAGGCTCATTATGCGACGCTGGTGAAGGATCACACCACGCTCGATCTCACGCCCCGGCAGATCCACCAGATCGGCCTCGGTGAAGTGGCCCGGATCCGTGCCGAGATGGACGTGGTGATGCGGAAGTCCGGCTGGACGGGGTCTTTCCCGGATTTCCTGACCTTTCTCAAATCGGATCCGCAGTTCGTGGCGAAGACGCCCTACGAGCTGCTTTCCAGGGCGACCTTCATCATCAACAAGGTCAACGGCAAGCTGGGGGAGACGATCGGGCTCCTGCCGCGCTACCGCTTCACCATCCTTCCTACTCCGGCAGCCATCGCTCCGTTCGGCACTGGCGGAAATGGCGGCCTCGATAGCTGCGTCTTCAACACCTACAATTTGCCGGCGCGCAAGCTCTACACGCTGCCGGCGCTCGCGGTGCACGAATGCGCTCCGGGCCACAGTTTCCAGGCGGCGCTGGCGCTGGAGGGGCCGAAAAGGCCCGACTTCCGCCGATCGGCGTCTTTCAACGGCTATGGCGAAGGGTGGGGCCTCTACACCGAATTCCTCGGCATTGGGATGGGCGTCTATGAAACGCCTTATGAGGATTTCGGCCGGCTCACCTATGAAATGTGGCGTGCCTGCCGCTTGGTGATCGACACCGGAATGCATCATCTCGGCTGGAGCCGTGAAAAGGCGATCGCCTATCTGGCGGGCAACACCGCTCTTGCCGATCACGAGGTGGAGACGGAGGTCGACCGCTACATCAGCAATCCCGGCCAGGCGCTCGCGTACAAGCTCGGCGAGATGCTGATCCGCCGGAAGCGCATCGAAGCCGAAACCAAGCTCGGCAGCAACTTCGATCAGCGTTGGTTCCACGACGTGATCCTGGCCCTTGGCTCGGTGCCACTGCCGGTGCTGGAACAGCAGATCGACCTGTGGATCGCCGGCGGCGGCAAGAATCCGAACGCCGCCTGATCGGCAGAGGATCTGCAGGCGGGAGGCTCGAGATGAGCAAAGGCACTCTGACCGGCTGCGAGGAACAAGCGGCCGATGGCAAGTGAGAGAGCGGCTCCCGTCAAAACTGCTCTGGTCATCGGCGGCGGCCTGATCGGAACGGCCTGCGCCATCAACTTGCAGGCGCGCGGCATCGCGACAAGGATCGTCGATCCGGTGTCCGTCCGCCGCGCGGCTTCCTGGGGCAATGCAGGACATATCGCGGTGGAACAGGTCGAGCCGCTCGCATCCTTTGCCACGATTCGCAGCTTCCCCGGCCGGCTGTTTTCCCGCGGAGGTGCGCTGGGCTTGCCGCTGCGTGATATCGCAGCCTGGCTTCCATTTTCGCTGCGCCTGATTGGGGCGAGCAGGCGCCAGCGCTTCGCCGCCGGCAAACGCGCGCTGGGCGGAGCCCTCGCAGCGGCAACGGACGCATGGCGAAGGCTGCTCGGCTCCGCTGATGCGTCTCATCTGCTGCTTGAGCAGGGTCACTTCGTCGTCTGGGAAAGTGTCGAAACGGCTGCCGCGGGGCGGGCGGCATGGGAAAAGACCGATACCGGGACGGCCAGGTTCAGAGACGCGTCGCCCGAAGAGATGAGCATGCTTTCCGGGCTCATGCGTCGCCCACCGGCCGGAGCAATCCGCTTCCTCGGCACCAGCCAGATCGTCGATCTCGGAATTCTGGCCGAAGCTCTGGGCAGTGTGCTGGTGCGGCTGGGGGGCGCGCAGCATTGTGCCTCCGCCGCGCAGCTTCGCCTGGCGAAGGGTCAGGCGTCGGTCCTACTCGACACAGGGGAGACGCTGCACGCCGATGCCGTCGTCGTAGCTGCGGGCGTGGGCTCGGGCCGGCTCCTCGAACCTTTTGGCTACAAGGTGCCGATCATCGCGGAGCGGGGCTACCACGTTCAAACCGCGGCGACCTCATGGCCGATGGACCTGCCGCCGGTGGTGTTCGAAGATCGATCAATGATTGCGACTCGCTTCCACTCCGGCTTGCGCGTGGCGAGCTTTGTCGAATTCTCCCGCAGCGACAGCCCGCCCGACCGTCGTAAGTGGCGGCGGCTGCGCCGACATGTCGAGGAGCTCGGATTGTCGTTCAACGAACCGGTCGCCGAGTGGATCGGCGCCCGTCCGACCCTTCCCGATTATCTTCCGGCGATCGGAGGCAGCCGGCGCGTGAGGAACCTCTTTTATGCTTTCGGGCACCAGCATCTCGGCCTGACGCTCGCGGCTGTCACCGGGGAAGCGATCGCTGCGCTGGTCGCGGGCGACGAGCCGCCGCTAGACGTGGCGGCATTCGACCTCGAGCGATTTCAAAGGAAGCAGCGATGACTAGGGGAATAGGCGGCTCCGATGCCGGTCGCCAGCTGGCGGAGCTCGGGCCCTGGCAGGATCGGGCTCGGCCGATCGAGCAGGAGGAACGACGGCGCCGGGTCGAGAAAGCGCGCGAGCTTCTCGATTGCTTAAGGTACGACGCACTCCTGATCGGCGCCGGCCCAAGTCTGCGTTATTTCGCGGGCGTGCCCTGGGGCGCTTCCGAAAGACTGGTCGCGATGCTGCTTCCGAGACGGGGTGAGCCCCTCCTGATCTGTCCGGCATTCGAGCTCGGCAGCCTCGAGGCGGACCTTGCGATCGATGCCGGAATCCGCCTCTGGGAGGAAGACGAGAGCCCCTCGCAGCTGGTGGCCGCAGAGCTTCGGAGCATGGGCGCCGGCAGGCTTGCCGTCGATCCGGCGATGGCCTTTTTCATGGTTGATCGGCTTCGCCAGGCTGCCGGGGGCGTCGAGCTGGTTGACGGCTCACCTGTCGTCGACGGGTGCAGAATGGTGAAATCGCAGGCCGAGCTGGCGTTGATGCAGCAAGCCAAGTCGATGACCCTGGAAGTTCAGCGCCGCGCCGCGCTGATCCTTAGGGAAGGGATCACGGCCACCGAAGTGCGCCGCTTCATCGACGAAGCGCATCGGGCGCTTGGCGCGGCGGGCAGCAGCTTCTGCATCGTCCAGTTCGGGCGCTCGACTGCGTTCCCGCATGGCCTGCCGGGGGAGTGCAGCCTCGCCGAAGGCGATGTGGTGCTCGTCGACACCGGCTGCCTGGTGGAGGGATATCATAGCGACATCACCCGCACCTATGTGTTCGGCAATGCGAGCGATCATAGCCGCGCGATGTGGGATCTGGAGCGCGAGGCGCAGCAGGCCGCCTTCGATGCCGTCGAACCCGGCGTGCCGTGCGAAGCCGTCGACGCCGCCGCTCGGCGAGTGCTGCAGCGGGCCGGGCTTGGACCGGATTACAAGCTCCCAGGTCTGCCGCACCGCACCGGGCACGGCATCGGCCTGTCCATCCACGAGCCTGCCTATCTCGTGCGCGGCGATCGAACCCCTCTCGCCCCAGGCATGTGCTTTTCCAACGAACCAATGATCGTGGTTCCGGACCAGTTCGGCATCAGGCTCGAGGATCATTTCCACGTCACCGAAAGCGGCGCCGCCTGGTTCACCGAGCCGTCGCCCTCGATCGATTTCCCGTTCGGCCAGTGAAAGGACCGTCGATGAAGCTCGCTTCCATGTTCAAGACGATTGCCAAGGCCCTCGTCGGTGCATGCCTGATTGCCGGGGCGACAGCTCCTGCCGCGGCGCAGGAGATAAGCATCGTCAATGTGACGGTGATCGACGGCACGGGAGCCCCGCCTCGGCCCGGCATGACCGTTCGGGTCTCGGGCGGGCGGATCGCTTCCGTGACGAAGGGCGGAGACACACCCCGCGGCGCGCAGGTGATCGACGGGTCAGGCCAATATCTGCTTCCCGGCTTCATCGACAGCAACGTCCATGGCACCGTTTATGGCAACCCCGCCCGGCGCGACACTTCGGCCAAATATTCGGATCGAAACGAGGAACTCGCGCTTGAATTTGCCCAGCGCCACCTGAAGGCCGGCGTCACCACGATCCGTGACAGCTACGGCGTTCTTCCGGCGCTTCTCACGGTGCGGGACCGGATTGCGCGCGGCGAGGTCGCAGGGCCGCGGATGCTGGTGGCCGGCAACATTCTCGGCTGGGGCGGCCCCTTCTCGCTCACCTACTCGCTGACCAAGGATTCCGACCTGACGATGTTTCAGGAGAAGTGGAACGACCTCCTCGCGCAGGACGCAGGCGAGGAGCTGATGGACATGACGCCGGAGGAGTTGCGGACCGCCATCCGCCGCTATTTGGACAAGGGCGTCGACTTCCTCAAATATGGCGGCACCAGCCATTTCATGCGGCCGTCCCTGATCGGCTTCTCACCGCGCGCGCAAAAGGTGATCGTCGAGGAGGGGCACCGGCGTGGGAAGATCGTGGAAACCCATGCAACCAGTTCGGAAGGGCTTCGGCTCGCGGTCGAGGCAGGCATCGATCTCATCCAGCATCCCGAGCTGATGAGCCGTGATATGCCCGACGACCTCGTTCAGCTGATCGTGCGACGCGGGACGTTGTGTGGGATGCGGGCGAATGTCCTCACCGGCGATGTTCGACGGAAGCAGCTTGAGAAGCGCGCGGCCGCGCAGGCGCGTCTCGCCAAGGAACCGCCGGCCGTCACCTCTGCCGAACGATATCGCCGCCTCGAGGCGCTGGGCGAAGGCGACGAGATCGCACGCCGCAACGCCGAGCGCCTCATCAAGGCCGGCTGCCGGGTGACGATCGCCACCGACAATTATCTTGGCGACGCGCCCGAATATCGACGGGTGCCAAAGCCTCCGGAGCAGGAGCCAGGCCTGGGCAGCGTTCACGCGATCGAGGGGCTGGTCGAGCTTGGGATGTCGCCTCTTCAAGCGATCACGGCAGCGACACGCAACGGCGCCGCCGCGGCGGGGATGGAAAAGGAACTTGGGACGATCGAGCGCGGAAAGATCGCAGATCTCATCCTGCTCGAGGCGGATCCGACGGCGGACATCCGCAACATCCGGCGCCTTGCGGCGGTGATCGCAAAGGGACGCGTGATCGATACGAGCCGGCTGCCGGATCAGGCGATCTTCGGAGCCCCCGCCAGCGCCGCCCGCTAGCTTCGATTAGATCAGGCCCTAGCGCGACAGATCCACCGCTTCGATCTTCATCGGGCCCGCGGGGACGTTGCGTTCGGCTTTCTGCCTCGCCACCATGTCGCGCACCTCGGCCCGCAGCTTGCGGGCGTCGTAGATGATCCCGTCCTTGACTGTATAGACGATGCCGCCGATCCGCTCGGTCTTGCCGGTGGCATCGTTGAGCTTGATCGTCCCTGTGCCGAACAGGAGCTTCATATTGGCAAGCGGATTTCCTTTGACGACCACGAGGTCCGCCTTGCGGCCGACGCGGATGGTGCCGACTTCCCCATCCCGCCCGAGCGCCTTGGCCCCGGCTTGCGTGGCAGCATGGATGACCTCGAGCGGGCTGAACCCTGCCTCGCGCATCAGCTCCATCTCCTGGACGTAACCAAAGCCGTACAAATTGTAGATGTAGCCGCTGTCGCTGCCGACCGTCACCAGACCGCCGCGATTTTTATATTCGTTCACGAACTGCATCCACAGCCGGTAATTCTCCTTCCAGGCCATTTCATGCTCGGTGGTCCAATCGAACCAGTAGGATCCGTGGTTGACGCGGCTCGGGCGATACCAGTCCCACAAGGCCGGCATTGTATATTCGTCATGCCAGGCAGCGCGGCTCATGCGCATGAAGTCGCGGCTGGTAAGATAGGCGGTGAAGGTGGGGCTGAGGACGAACTTGCGTTCGAGCAGCGTGTTCATGACGCTGTTCCATGCGTCCGATCCGGGCTTCGCGGCCTGCGCCCAAAGGCGCCCGGCTTCTCCGAAGCGCATCTGCTCGTCGTTGTTGACGAAATCGACAGGGAAGGCCTGAACGCTGCGGTCCGTGAACATCGCTTCGGGAAGCCCGTACCAATGCTCCATCGAGTCAAGGCCACGCGCAGAGGTGTCGAGCACGTTCGCATAGGCCACCACGGGTTGGGCGTGGTGCATCGTGGTCCTGAGGCCGACCTTCTCGGCTTCATCGAGTGCTGCAAACAGTACGTCCTCGGCACCGCTGATGAACTTGATCCCGGCGGCGCCCCGCCGCTTCGCTTCGCGAACGGCGAAGCGGGCGGTTTCCGCGTCGTTGACCGGCCTGTTCAGGATCTGGTGGAACATCGGGTAGACGTCGATCCGTGGAGCGACGATCTCGTTCCGGTCGCTGCGGCGGGCGATGTCGAGCAGCCATTCTATCGGCTGGTTGCTCCCCACGTTGCGGACGCTTGTGACCCCGTGCGCCATCCAGAGCTTCAGGATGTAGTCCGACGGCACCTTCTGAGCGTCCGAAAGGCTGTGCAGGTGCACGTGCGAATCGACGAAGCCGGGAAGGACATAATGGCCGGTGAGATCGATCTCGTGATCGCCCTTTGCCGCGCGGCTGTTCTCGTCGATCGCCCCGGGGGTGCCGATCGAGCGGACTTCCGCGATCCTGTCGCCCGAAAGCACGATGTCGTAAGGGCCTTGGGCCGGAGCTCCGGTGCCATCCACCATCGTAACGTTGCGCAGGACAGTGCGGGAGTAGGGGCCGATACCCTCCGTCCGGGCAGGTATCGGGTCCGAGATCGAAGTGCTTGGCGGCGGCGCGGCTTGCACGGAACTCGCGGCCCCCGCAGAAGCGACGACCAACGCAGCGCCGCTCAGCGAGCGCAGCAGCAAAGCACGGATTGTTCCCATCTCATCCTCTCCTGATCCAAAAGCGCCGCCTGGCTGTTGGCCGGCGGCGCAGTGGGGACAACGTCGGGGAGACGCTCGGCTCCCGAATAACAGTATACTAAATACGATACGCCGCTGAGCGGGAGTGTCAAGCAGCAACAGCGCGAGATGGCGGCTACTGGAACAGCTTTCCGCTTACGCCCCACGTGTCCGAGACGACATAGCCTTCGGGATAGGGATCGGAGGGGTCGAGGCGATAATTGTGGAAGCCGGTGATCCACGCCCGGCCGCGGACTGCGGGAAGGATCGCCGGGCGCCCGCCGATCCTGGTCGTCGCGATGATCCGGCCTTCGAATCTGGAGCCGATGATCGAGCTATGAACCAGCGTCTCTCCAGCCTGGATCTGGCCGCGAGCGTGAAGAACGGCGAGGCGTGCGCAGGTTCCGGTCCCGGTTGGGCTGCGATCGGATCGACCCGGGGCTACGATGCAGCTGTTCCTTGTCGCCTTGCCTGCTCCTTCGAACGGCTCGGCGAACTGTACGATCGAGACGCCGCGGATGCCGGGATTATCCGGATGAACGACGTCCAGCTGTTCGCGCGCCGCTTCCCTTATCTTTTCGCCGATTTCCGCAAGCCTGCGGGCGTTCTCAGGCTCGACCTTGAGGCCGATCCTCTCGGCCGCGACGATGGCGAAGAACATGCCGCCGTAGGCGACGTCCACCTCGATCCTGCCGATCCCCTCGACCTCGATCTCGGCGTCGAGCCGATCGACGAAGCAGGGTACGTTTTCGATCTCCACGGTCTCGCACTTGCCGCCCCGGCACGTCGCCTTCGCCCGCACCACGCCGCCCGGAAGATCGAGCGTAACGACCGTCTCGGGTTCCCGCATCGGCAGGATACCGGTCTCCAGAAGCACCGTTACGATGCACATCGTGTTGGAGCCCGACATGGGCACATATTCGGTGGGCTCCATGATGATGGCGCCGACGTCGCAATCGCCCCTTGTAGACGGCACGAGGAGATTGACGTGGCGGCTCACCGTTCCGCGCGGCTCGCAAAGCAGGAGCCTGCGGATATGATCCTGCTCACGCTCCATCATCTGCATCTTCGCGAACATCGTGTCGCCGGCAGGGGGAAGAACGCCGCCGACGATCACGTCGCCGATCTCGCCCTCCGCATGGCACCCGACGACCGATATCAGCCGGCCGACCACCCGCTCCTCAAGCCGCCGGCATGGGCGCGTGGATGTCCGGTCTGCTCATGCGGCTCTGTCTCCAGGTCCAGGTGAAGCGCTTCTGCCAATCCTTGTATCGCCTCTATCAGCTGCGGGCCCGGAAGAGGAGGGGTTCATCCTTGCCCCCTTGGAGCTGCTGCCGTTCCTGCACCCGCCGAAGCCCTGCTCGGCCGCTTCGCCAATGCGGAGACGCGCCAGAGCGTCGGCATTCCGCAAGATCCTTGATTGAAAAGCCACACTAGGCTTACGGCGGTGTTATTCTTGCGACCCTTATAGGTTTAGACCAGCGCCACCACCGCAAAGCCCCCAGCCAGCGCGGCGAGGAACAGGAGCCCGATGAGCGTCAGCCGCCGCTCGATGAAGTCCTGGATCGGCGCGCCGTAGCGCTTCAGCAGCGCGGCAATCAGAAAGAAGCGCGCGCCGCGCGTGATGAGAGCGGTCAGCAGGAAGAGCGGGAAGTTGAATGCCGCAAAGCCGCTGGCGATCGTGACGAGCTTGAACGGTATCGGGGTCAGGCCCTTCACCAGGATGATGGCGGCGCCCCATTGGTCGTACCAGGCGCGGAATTGCTCGATGCCGTCCGTCATCCCGTAGACGTTCATCAGCCACTGACCGACTGTGTCGTAGAGGAAGTAGCCGATCGCATAGCCGAGCGCGCCTCCGGCCACTGAGGTCAGGGTGCAGACGCCGGCGATCAAAAAGGCTTGGTCGCGGCGCGCCAGGATCATCGGCACGATCATCACGTCAGGGGGAATCGGGAAAAAGGAGCTTTCCGCGAAGGAGATCATCCCCATGCTGCGGATTGCGTGCCGGTGGCCGGCGAGCCGAAGCGTCCAATCGTATAATCCGCGGAACATCGTACCTCGTTCGAAAGCTGATAGGAGGCGCAGGCGGCGCGCTGCGCCCGCATAGTGGCAAGGGGTTGGAAGCACTAGGGCCTGTTGCCGCATTCCTGGTCCTCATCGGCAGGTCCATGGTCTTGCGACTGCGCGGCTGGATTCAGCGGGCCTTTTTTAATAAATTCACGTGATGTGGCTGCTCGACAGGATGCTGCGCAAGCTCGTCAGAAAGGGCGAACTGACCGTCATCGATCATGACGGGAAGGAGTATCGCTACGGCGCACCCGGCCCCGATCATGGCCCGCTCGTCCTCCGGCTGACCGACAGCAAGGCGGCGTGGGATATCGCCAAGGATCCTCGGGTGGGGGCCGGCGAGGCCTATATGGACGGCCGGCTCGTGATGGAGCGGGGCGACATTCGCGATCTCGCTCTTCTTGCCCGCCGCAACGCGCCCTTCGAACAGGACGAGGTCCTCAAATCCGTCAGCCCCCTGCGGCGGGCGGTAAACGCGGCGGCAGGGCGGATCGATCAGGTGAATTGGAAAAGCCGCTCGCGGCGCAATGCCGAGCACACCTACAATCTCACGCGGCGGCTCTACGAGCTGTTCCTCGACGAGGACCGGCAATATACGATGGCCTATTACCGGGACATCGGGAACAGCCTCGAACAGGCTCAGCTCGACAAGAAGGCGCATCTCGCCGCCAAGCTTTACGTCAAGCCCGGCATGCGCGTGCTCGACATCGGCTGCGGCTGGGGCGGGCTCGCGCTCTACCTCAACCGCCATTAAGGCGCTGACGTGCTCGGCATTGCTCTGGCACCGGACCAGATCCAATTCTGCCGCGAGCGGGCCGCTGCGGCGGGCGTCAGCGACAAGGTGAAGTTCGAGCTGTTGGACTATCGCAACCTCGGCGGAACGTTCGACCGGATCATCAATGTCGGCCTGATCGAGCATCTGGGAACACCGCATTATCCTGGCTTCTTCGCCAAGATCCGCGAGCTGCTGGCGCCCGACGGCGTCATGGTGTCGCATTGCTGCGGCCGGATGGGCTCGCCGGGCCTCACCGACAAGTGGACGCGGAAATACATCTTCCCCGGGGGCTACATCCCGGCGCTTTCCGAACTCGTTTCCGAGGCGGAACGGCACAAGCTGATTGTCGCCGATGTTGAGGCGATGCGTTACCATTACGCCCACACGCTCGAGGAATGGTACAAGCGCACTAACGCCCACCGCGAGGAGATCGTCGCGCTTTACGACGAGCGCTTTTTCCGCATGTGGCAATTCTACCTGGCGGGCGCGGAGGCGGCGTTCCGCCACGGCGGGCTCGTCAACTGGCAGGTGCAGTACATCAAGAAGCGCGACGCCGTCCCGATGACCCGCGACTATATGTTCGAGGAGGAAGCGCGGCTGCGCGCCGCGGATGGCCCCTATCAGGGTGAATATGCGCCCGGCGTGCCGCTCGCGGCCGAGTGAGCTGGACGGCGAGCCCTACAAGTTTCGGATCAGTTTCGTGGCCACGGCCGCCCAGGGGGCGTTCGTGACGACCATCTGGCGCTGGCTTGCGCCGAGCGGCAGGAGGTGGAGCTTGCCCTCCTCGCGGCCGATCAGGCGTCCGAAGACGAAGCGGCCGGCGGGGCGGGGGACGAGCAGGTCGCGGTTCATCGCCTGGCCGAAATCCTCGGGCGTCAGCCGCGTGCACCAGATTTCATCGCCGCTGCGATAGTCGCCGATCCCGGCGGTGACGGTGACCGCGACCAGCCCGGGCGACGCTTGCGGCGCGATCACCACGCCCTCGCGGCGCGGCGCATGAGCGCCGTCATGGCCAAGCGCCGCGGCAACCGGGATGTCTTGGCGTTCCGGGAGCTGGACGAGGTCGGCGGCCTCGACGCCGAGCGCCTTTGCGATGCGGTTGAGCCAGCCGACGGACACGGTGCGCGTGCCGGTCTCAAGCCGGCCGACCGTCTGCGGGGTTGTCGGCGGTTGGCAGCGGTCGGCGACGTCTTGAAGGGTCATCTTCTTGGCGCGGCGAACATCCCGGATGCGCGTGATCATGGCACCTCACATAACCTTTATGGTTCATTCGCTTTCCTACAGCTGCGCCTCAGTGGCAAGAGATTCCTTGTGAACGCCGAGGGGACGGGAGCGTACAATCTGCCGGCGTCCGGCGATGCGGTAGCGAAAAGGGGCAAGAGCGGGCCGGCTCGGCCTTACGCTCGATCCGCTGGCGAACTTCTATAGGCTATGAGTGTCGCGGCGTGAGGCCGAGCCGCTCGCGGCGCATCCAGCGGGTGATCATCAGCGCGGCAACGACGGCGAGGCCGGCGGCGAGCCCGGTCCAGATGCCGAGGCCCTGCCAGCCGAAGCCGAAGCCAAGTCCCAATCCAACCGAGAGGCCGATCACCCAATAGCCGAACGCGGCGTAGATCATCGGAATGGTCGTATCATGAAGGCCGCGCAGCATTCCGGCACCCACCACCTGCGCGCCGTCGACGATCTGGAAAAGCGCTGCAATGAAGAGGAAGGAAACGGCGAGCGCAATGACCGGTGCATTTGCGGGATCACTTTCGTCGAGGAAGAGGTAGACGAGGCCGTGGGGCAGGCTGATCATCAGGATGGCCATCAGCGACATGAACCCCACTCCGAGCGCGAATGCGGTCCAGCCGGCACGTCCGATCCCGTCAAGGTCATTGCGGCCATAGGCGAGGCCGACGCGAACCGTCACGGCCTGGCCGAGGCCGAGCGGAACCATGAAGCTGAGCGCCGCGATCTGCAGCGCGATCGCGTGGGCGGCGAGAGAGGCCGTCCCGAACAGGCCCATCAGGAAGACGGCGGCGCTGAAGATCGTGACTTCGAGGCCCAGCGTGATCGCAATCGGAAAGCCGAGGCGCCAAAGATCGCGGAAGCGCGACCAATCCGAACGCCAGAAGCGGCCGAACAGATGGTAGCGGCGGAAGCGGCCATGGAAGAGCACCACCCAGGCCATGGCGGCGAACATCAGGAAATTGGTGATCGAGCTGCCGATGCCGGCTCCGACAAGCCCAAGCGCAGGCAGGCCTAGCTTCCCGAAGATCAGCACATAATTGAGCAATGCGTTGCAGACGATGCCGCCCGCGGAGACGATCAGCGCCCAGATCGGCCGCTCCAGTGCGGACACGAAGGAGCGGAGCACCAGATACCAGAGCGCCGGAAGCATGCCCCATTGGAAGAAGCGTAAAAACTGCGCGGCATCGGCGGCAAGGGCCGGATCCTGTCCAAAGGCGAGCAGCAGGGGCTCGGCATTCCAGAGAAGGAGGGAGATCGGCAGCGTGATCGCGACGGCGGCCCACATCGCCTGCCGAACCGTTCGCCTGACGTCGCGGACGCTGTGGCCGCGCGCGCCGAGCTCCCGCGCGATCATTGGAGCCGCGGCCGTCACCAATCCCATGCCGAAGATGAGGAAGGCATTGTAGAGATTGGTGCCGAGCGCACCGGCAGCGAGCGCACTGGGCCCGGCCCAGCCAAGCAGCACCACGTCCGTCGCCTGAATGCCTGCCTGGGTAAGGTTCGTCAGGATCAGCGGATAGGCGAGCAGCAGGGTGGCGCGCACTTCCGTTCGCCAGGGACCAAGGTCCCGCTCGTGTTTCGCCTGCTGCAGCATGATGCCGCCCGAAGCACCGCGGCGGACTCTTGTCTAGCCAAATGCCGGCGAGCGCCCCCCAGCGTCTTGAGCAAAGATGCAGCCTAAGCTATAGTTGGTTTCATAATGAAACCAAAATAGGGAACCCCGCTATGATCGTCTATGGTTCGTCGCTTTCGCCTTATGTCCGCAAGGTTCTCGCCTTCGCCGCGGAGAAGGGGATCGAGGTGGAGAGCAAACCGATCGCGCTTGGCGAGCAGGACCCTGCGTTCCGAGAGGCGAGCCCGTTCGGCAAGATGCCCGGCTTCAGGGACGGCGACTTCGCCATTTACGATTCGAGCGCGATCATCACCTATTTGGAGGCGATCAAGCCTGAGCCCGCGCTCATTCCCGCCGAGCCCAGGGCCCGGGCCCGCACCATCTGGTACGACGAATTCGCCGACACGTTGCTGATGGGGTGTGGGGGCAAGATGTTCTTCAACCGTGTGGTGGCACCGCGCTTCCTGAAACGCGAAGGGGACCTGGCAGCTGCGGACAAGGCCGAGCGTGAGGAACTGCCGCCGTTCCTCGACTATCTCGAGCGCGTCATTCCGGAGAGCGGATTTTTAGTCGAGGACCGGCTGACGCTTGCGGATCTGTCCGTAGCGAGCCCGTTCGCCAATTTCGGTCATATGGGCGTCACCTGCGACCCAGCGAGCCACCCAAGGCTCAAGGCCTATGTCGAGTCGATCCTCGCCAGGCCGAGCTTCAAATCCTGGGTGGATAGGGAGGCGGCGTTCCTGGCCCGCGCCGCCTGATCGGACCGCAGACTGCCACCGGCAGCCCGCGCTCAAGTCACTCCTTGCAGCCCATCTGGGCCCGGAGAGGCTGGCGATCGATCGAAGCGAGGTTTTTGGCGGTCGCCTTGTCGAGCAGGTTCTGCTCCTCGCGCGTCAGCCGGAAGCTGCCGTCGGGTTGAACCTGCCACATGAGGTAGCCGCAAACGAATTCGAGCTGTTCGAACTCGCCGCTATAATCGGCGGCGACGTAGACGCCTGGGCGGGGCGCCTCGGGCGGGTTGTTGTACCAGGTGATTTCGGTGACGCGCCGGCCCCGGACGGCACCCGCCGCGGCATTGAAATCGGCGGCGCCACGCTGCCATTCCGCGATCGGCGAGATCTGCTTCATGCTGTCGGACAGCATCGACCATGCTTCTGGGTAGCGTCCCCGGTCCCGGGCGGCGAAATAGGCGTAAGTGGCGGCGAGCACGGCCTGCTGGTCAGCCTCCGAAGGCTGCCAGCCGGGAGCCCGCAGCGCGGCCGCATCGACGGTCTGCCTCACCGCTGCGCAGAACAGCTCCTGCTCGACCTTGAGACCAACCGGAGACATGGCGGCGCCTGGGCGATCACTCGTCTGTGTCTGGGCAAAGCGAAACGTTCCGAAGCTCACCGGCCGTGCGCCGCATAGCCTCCGGGCGGTGGGGATCAGCGCGGCTTGGGCAGCCTCGACGCTGTCGATCCGGCCGCTGATGCTGAGACGGAACCGATACTCGTCAACCGGCTCGGATTCGATTTGATGCGCGGCCTGTGCCGCCAAAATCAACGCCAAGATGCTCATCCTGCCCGATCCCTCCGCTTGGGTCAGCGGGCGGAGAAATTAGCATAAGTTCGGCGGCGCGCACTCGCTTTTGATGGGAAGCTCAGCCGTAGCCCATGCTCAAAAGGACCAAGGTCGTTGCCAGCTTGCTAGCGATGATGATGGCCAGCCAATCGGGAACGGCATTCCTGAGAGATTTCGGCATCGGATTCGATCCTCTTCATTGCAGCCGCCATGGGGCTGCACGAGGAGGTACGGGAGCATTCAGCGTCCGGATGCCTAAACTATGTCGATTTTTCCGCTCGCGACGACCGGCCCGGTCGGAGCGCCTGTGGGCGAACCGCCGCGAGGTTCCTGCGAGATGGCGAAAGTTGCGCCGCGATGGACGTGGGGCCGGTGGGCAGGGGCAACGCGAACCGCACTCGGGGCGCTCGCCTGGATGATTCCCAGCGAGCGCGGCTTGCCGTCCTCTGGAATGACCCAGAGCTCCGGCACGCGGCCGTCCGTGGGAAGCCGGACCGGTGTCACCAGCAATTGCCCGGCCTCCGAAACGCTGATCGTGACGATCGCCGGGGATTCGTCTCCCTGCAGCGTCGCGACGAGCATTGGTGCTGCGGCTGCGGGCGCTGCCTTTGGCGGCGGGGCGGGAGCCCGCGTCACCAGGATCAATGCGAGCGAGGCCGCCACGGCCGAAGCAGTCACCGCGAACATGCGCCACCGGCGCAGAGCCGCTTCGGCGGCCGACAGAGGAGCATCGTCGTTGGCCGCGAGCTGCGAACGGATGCTTTCCCAGACATGATCGGGGGGCCTTTCCGGGGACCGCGTCAAGAGCGGCGCAAGGCGAACTCGCCACGCCTCCACCAAAGCGGCGAAATCGGGATCGGCACCGGCACGCGCTTCGGCGCTGCTTCGCTCGGATCCGTCGAGCAGGCCCAGGGCGAGCTCGCCGGCAAGGAGATCGTCGTCGTCGGAGGCCGTCATGCGGTGAGGCACCCTCTGAGCTTCAAAAGCGCGCGGCGGATACGGCTCTTGACGGTGCCGAGCGGAAGCGCAGCGCGCGCGGCTAACTCGGGATAGCTGGAGCCCTGAAAGAAGGCAGCCCGGATGAGTATGCCATCGGTCGCCGGAAGCTCACCGAGACAGGCGGCGAGACGCGCGGCCTCCTGGTCCATTTCGATTAGGCCGTCGGCGAGGAGCGCCTCGTCGGCAACGCTTTCGGCGAGGTCGATCGGTTCGGTCGCGATCGGCCGGCGGGAACGAAGGCGGTCAAGGGCGCGGTTGCGGGTCAGCGTGACGAGCCAGGTGATCGGGCTTCCCCGTGACGGGTCGAAAGCCGCGGCCTTGCGCCACACGGTGAGATAAGCCTCCTGCAACACGTCCTCCGCCTCCTCCCTGTCGGGTAAGATACGAAGGCAGACGCCAAACAGCTTCGCGGAAGTGGCGGAATAGACGTCGCCGAGGGCGGCGCGCTCACCCCGGGCAACACGGCCGAGAGCTTCCGCCAGCCGCTCCCGCGCATCGTCGCTGCCGGCCGAAACGCGCGGTCTCAAGCTTGATATCCCCTCAGTCACGGCTTCCGTCTAGCAGCAAAAAGCACGCGAAAGGAAGTTGGCCTTTGGGGCATAAGCGCGGGGCTCAGCGGATCGGCCATACCGCCATGATCAGGGGAACCCCGATCACCACGACCAGGATCGAAAGCGGCGCGCCCAGCCTCGCATAATCTGCGAACCTGTAGCCGCCCGGACCCATGACCAATGTGTTGCACTGATGGCCGATCGGGGTGAGGAAGTCCGAGCCCGCGCCCACCGCAACCGCCATCAGAAACGCTTCGGGTCGATAGCCGAGGCCGGTTGCGAACACCAAAGCGATCGGTGCCATCACCAGCACGGTTGCGGCGTTGTTGAGGAACGGGGTGACGGCCATCGCCGCCACCATGATCAGGGTAACCGCGCCCCATGCCGGAAGCGCGGAGGCGGTGCTCGAGAGCCAGGCGGCGATAAGGTCGGTGCCCCCGGTGGTCCTGATCGCGTCCGAGACCGGGATCAGGCAAGCGATCATCACCAGGATCGGCCACTCGATATGCGCATACGCTTCGCGCGCGGGCAGAGCGCCGGCCAGCATGATCAGAGCGGCGGCGGTAAAAAAGGCGATCGCCACCGGCACGAGTCCCAAAGCGGTGAGTGCCATCGCCCCGCCGAGGATGGCAAGCGGGATGAGGCCGCGCCTGGCGCTGCCGAGGCGGAGCGACCGTTCGGCGAGGGGAAGGCAGCCAAGGTCACGCACACGCTCGGGAAGGGTGGAGAGCGGCCCCTGGAGCACGATCACGTCGCCGGGACACATTTTGATGTCGCGTAGGCGGATGGTGAGGCGTTCGCCGCGGCGCGAAAGGGCGATGAGGTTGACCCCGTGCCGGTCGTGGAGCGCCATCCGGCCGGCGGCTTCACCGACCAGGATCGAATCGCGTCCGATCACCGCCTCGATCACCCCGATGTCCGATGCTGAAGTATCGGTGGCTGCTCCGCGGTGCTGGCCCTCGAGCTTCAGTCCAGCGGCGGCGATGGCGCGCTCCAGCGCCTCGGGCTCGCCCTCGAGGATGAGCACGTCGCCGGCATTGAGGGTCGCGTCCGGCAGCGGCATGGTCCGCCGCCGCTCGCCGCGGTGGACGCCGGTCACTTCGACGTCGCCCTCCGTCAGCGTCTTGAAGGCGGCCACGCTTATGCC
>JALYGI010000346.1 GCA_030777185.1 Pseudomonadota bacterium | reverse complement strand
GCGGTGCTGACGTCGCGCTCCCGGCCGAGCCACTTCACGTCGGTGAAGTCGAAGCCGTCGTCGTTCGGCCGCCTTGCCTTGGCGAGATAGGCATCCACCCCGGCACGGTCCATCACCAGCAGGTTCGGAGGCAGGCGGAGCAAGGCACCGTCCGGCTCGAAAATGAGGTGGCTGACCTGTGGCAGCTCGCCCTTCACCGGCGCGAACAATTGCTCGAACAGGGCATGAGCTCGCTCGACGTCGAATGGATAGGTGAGAATCTGCCCGTTCTCGACCTTCGTGATGGTGTCGCGAAGGCCGTCCACCTCCTTCTCGAGCGCCGGGCCTTGGGCCGCGATCTTGAAGGCGCGGGCGCTCGCGGGGGTGGCGAAGATGGCATAGGCATCGTCCCCGACCATCGTCATCTTGTAATAGGCCTCGCCCTCACGGAGCACCTTCTGGAGCTCTTCGAGGGTCATCGCGCCGCCGGAAACCACGCGGTAGCGCGGGAATGCGGCAAGCTTGGCCTGGGTTGCGACCTGGTCCTTCTCCATCTGCTCCAGCAGCGGGCGAAGCTCGGCGATTCGGGCGCTCTCGGCCCCGGTCGGCTGCTCAAGCGCGGCGAGCCGCGAAAGCTCGATTCGGGTCCGCTCGATGTCGCGGGTGAGCGTCACCGACTGGCGGAAGAGCCGCGAGGCATCGTCGCTGCCGCCGCTCAATTCGCGCGCAAGCACCGCCTGGGTCTGCGCCACGCCGGGCCGGACAAGCACCTGACTCGCCTTGAACATGTCGGCGACTGCCGCCGGACGTTCGGCTTGCGAGGCGAGCAACGCAAAATAGGGCGCCAGGGTGCGTCGCAGGGCGGGCGAGCTGTTGCCATTGACCGCGTTCACATCGACGATCTGCCGGAACAGCCTGATGGCGGGTTCGCTCTGGCCGGTGCGGGTGTAAAAGGAAGCCAGCCGGGCCTGCGTGTTCACCAGTGCGGCCGAATTGGGGTGATTGGCGCTGAGCAGGGCGATCGCCGCCTGATGCTGCCGCTCGGCCTCGGCCCGGTCGCCGCTTTCCTCGGCAAGCGAGGCGAGCTCACCGAACAGCTGGGCGCGAATCCAAACGGTCGAAGTGACCCGGCCGCCTCGGACGCTTCCGAGCTGCCGGAGCGACTCGTTGAGCGCGGTGGCCGCTTCCGCCGGCTTCTTCTGGAGGCGGAGGATCGTTCCCTTCAGATGCTGCGCCTGCCCTTCCAGGATCTGCGCCCTTTCTTCGGGGAGTAGGCCTGAGCCTGCCGCGCTGAACTGCCGCGAGACAGGCGATTCCGCATTGAGACGCGCAGCGGTCGCCGCATCGATCGCCAAAGTCTGCACCGCCTCGCCGGCCGCGGCGGAGCGGGCGAGAGGCCGCTCCAGCTCGGCGAGGGCGGCACCGGGCTTTCGTTGGTTCATCAGGTGGATGGCGCGATAATTGCGCAGCATGCGCGCCATGACCGGATCGCCGCCGACGATCGTCTGCGCGCGTGCGAACAGCTGGTTGGCTTCGGCATAATTGCCGAGGTTCGACTGCTGAAGCGCCTGGTTGACGAGTGCCTCCGCCTGGCTGGTGCCGCCCGGATCGCCGGCCAGCAATGTGCCGAAGAATTCGGCCGCTTCGGCATAGCTCCCGCTATTGTTGCGACGATAGGCCTCGGCAAGCGCCCGCTGCGGATCGAGGTTGCCGGCCTGGACGCGGGCAAAGGACGCCGGGTCGCCGGCATCGGTCGTGGCAATCGAGATTTCCCCCGGCACAGGCTTGTCCGCGACGATCGTCCGAAGGCCGAGGCGAAGAGCGCTGTCGTAACCGGCAAGACCCTCGGCGACATAGACCCTTTTCTTCGCCCGCCAGGCATAAACGCGGTAGCCGACGTCCAGCCCCTTCATCGTGCACGTAGCGGCTTCGACCCTGCCGAGGCCATCGATCTGCTCTTGCTGCGGCGGCTTGCAGTCTACCTGCCCTGCCCGGAGGCTGGTCAGTCTTAGGGTTGGATCCTCGCCTGCCTGCCGGAGAGCATAAAGGCGGCCGACCGGCACTGCCGCGTCCCTGCACACGATCGAATAAGCGCGATCGAACATGTCGCTGAGCGCCTTGTCCGAACTGCTGACCTGTGCCGAGCACAGAACGCCCGCGCCCGACCCAAGCCGGAAGCTGTCCTGCAGGCTGATCGGCTGAGCTCCGGCGCCCGGCCCGATCGCGAAGGTTGCGGACGCGAGCGCGGCCGCGAGCAATGGCCTCATCCAGTTCATGGTTCTCTGTCCTTGCAAGTAGGATCGTCGGCGGGGCAGTCTTCCTCGCCGTCATCTTCGCCGTCGGTCCAAAGGCTGCTGTCGCCGCCGCTGGCCACCGGCTCCTCGATGAGGGCCTCCGACACCAAAGCATTGGTATTGACGAGGCCGGTGAAGCCGGATCCGAAGCCTCCATTATCCTCGCTCTCGGACTCGGCGTCCGCCTGTTCCGCTTCGGAGCTGAGCTCGACCGCTCCCAGCACCGTGTCCGAAGCCGCTACCGGCGGGGGCGGCGGCGGCGGCGGCGGCGGCGGC
>JALYGI010000345.1 GCA_030777185.1 Pseudomonadota bacterium | reverse complement strand
CCGCTAGTCCGACTCGCTGTACCGGAACGCCTGCCGCCTTATGACGCCGCTGAGGCCGCTCGGCGGCGTGGAGGTGCCGACCACCGCGGGAAGGCGGTTGTGCTCGATCGAGATCAGGATCTCGACATCCGGCTGCTGCAAAGGCGGCCTTTCCCAGTTCATCGCAAGCCCGTCGTCCTGCGAGCGGTCGCGATACGGATAGGTCGGATCGTTCTCGGGATCGGCGTCGACGCCCCATCCCGGAATGTTGGATCTGTCCATCGCGACGGGCTTGATTGCAGGATCCATGCGGCGATCAGGCTCCATTGGGGACCAGCACGGGCTTGATGCAGCCGTCCAGCTTGGCCGAGAAGATGTGGTAGGCGTCCGAAATGTCCTCGAGCGGCACTTTGTGGGTGATGAGGGCCTTGGGATTGAGGCGCCCTTCCTTCACATGATCGATGAGCTTCGGGAGCAGGCGCTTCACCGACGCCTGGTTGGCGCGGATCGTAAGGCCCTTGTTCACGACATTGCCGATCGGCACCATGTTGCCGGTCGGCCCGTAGACGCCGACGACCGAGACGATCCCGCCCTTCTTCACCGAGTTGATCGCCCAGTGAAGCGCGATCGCCGATCCGGCTTCGAGCTTCAGCTTCTTGCCGAACAAAGTCTGGAGCGCGCTCCCCGCCGCGTCGTTGCCGACGGCGTCGATGCACACGTCAGCGCCGAGCCCGTCGGTGGTCTTCTTCAAGAAGATGACGAGATCGTCCATTTCGCGGAAGTTGTAGACTTCGGCCGGCGCATAGGTCTTCACGAATTCGAGCCGGTAATCGAGTTGGTCGATGACGATCACCCGGCCGGCGCCGAACAGCCAGGCGCAGCGCGCCGCCATGATGCCGACCGGCCCCGCGCCGAACACCACGACCGTGTCGCCGGGCTTGATCCCGCCCATCTCGGCCGCCTGGTAACCGGTCGGAACGACGTCCGTCAGGAGCACGGCGTCGTCGGGGTCCATCCAGTCGGGAATCACGGTGGGCCCGAAATCGGCATAGGGCACCCGCACATATTCGGCCTGGCCGCCGTCATAGCCGCCCGCGATATGCGAATAGCCGAAGATGCCGCCGACGGCGGTCGCCTGGGCATTGGCTTCGTGGCAATTGCCGAACAGGCCCTGCTTGCAGAAGTGGCACTGGCCGCAGGCGATGTTGAACGGCACCAGCACATGGTCGCCCGCCTTGAGGTTGCCGACCGCGGATCCGACCTCCTCGACGATTCCGGTGAATTCATGGCCGAAGGTCATTCCGACACGCGTGTCGGGCACCAGCCCATGGTAAAGGTGAAGATCCGATCCGCAGATGCAGGATCTGGTCACGCGCACGATGGCGTCGCGGGGATGCTCGATTTTCGGCATCGGCTTCTCATCGACACGGACTCGATAAGGACCTCGATAGTCCATAGCCAGCATGAGGCGGCTCCTTCGGCTCTGGTCCCCTGCTAACCGAGCCGAGGTCGCAATGGTTCCTGCAAACGCCCTCCCCTGCCCCGGTCGGAGAGCTTGGAGCCGGTTCTGAAGCAATTGAACCGGGCATTTTTGACCCCCGTCGTGTTCCCGGCGCAACGCATCCTATAAATCGTACTTAGCCTGCCTTGTCAGCCGTCGAGGGCGCTTGCATAAAACCTCGTTGGAACGGCCCCGTCAGAGGGTCCACGGCCGTAGGCAGCTAGGGGAGCCTGAATCATGCGCCTGAAATCCGTCATCTTGTGCTCGTCGTCAGTCGCGATGCTGGCGATCTCCGCTTCGCCCGCATGGGCTCAGACGCCTCCGGCGACGCCGCCGGATCCAACTGTCCAGGCGCAGGAATCGCCGGCCGATCCGGAGCAAGGTTCGCCGCAGACCGACGATCCGGTGCAGACGGCGGAGGGCGCGGATGCAGGCGCGGGCACCGAGATTGTTGTGACCGGGCTGAGGCGAAGCCTTCGATCGGCGCAGAACCTCAAGCGCAACTCCGAGCAGCAGGTCGACGCCATCGTCGCCGAGGACATCGGCAAGCTTCCCGACCTTGCCGTGTCCGACACGGCGGCGCGAATCCCCGGCATCCAAGTCATCCGGACCGGCGGTGAAGCCTCGCGCGTGCTGGTCCGCGGCCTTCCGGACTTCACGACCACCTATAACGGGCGCGAAATCTTCACCGCGGAAACCCGTGTCGTCGCACTGCAGGACTTCCCGTCGGCGAACGTCGCAGCGCTCGAGGTGTTCAAGACCACGACCGCCAATCTGGTCGAGGCAGGCCTGGCCGGCCTCGTCAACGTCCGCTCGCGGCGGCCGTTCGACTTCAGGGGCTTCGAACTGGCGGGCTCCGCCTGGGCGCTCCACACCAAGCAGGCGAATGAGTGGACGCCCAACGCCAACGTCCTCATCAGCAATCGGTGGGATACGGGCATGGGCGAAATAGGCGCGCTCTTGAACGCTTCCTACACAGAGCTCGAGTATCTCGACTCGGAGCCTTCCAACACCGACTTCCTGCAAACCTTCCGGCGGGAAGGAGACCGGCTCATCTGCTGCGGTCCGGCGGACGCACGCTTCCCCGACATCCAGCGCCTGTTCTATCGGAGCGGCAACCGTGTCCGGCCCTCGATCAACGGAGCGCTTCAATGGCGCCCCTCTCCCACGCTCGAATTCTACGCCGACGGCCTCTGGCAGGGCTTCCGCAACAAGATCGATGATCGGCTGGTGGCGGTTCCTCTTTTCGGCGGCCGATCCTATACGAACCTGGTGTTCCGCCAGGGCACCAATCAGCTCTCCAGCGGCACGATCAACGGCCTCGCCGAGCCGATCTTCACCTTCCAGGGCGGTACGTACAACAAGACGGACACGTACCAGTTCGCGGTCGGCGGCATATTTGAAGACGGGCCGCTTCGGATCTCCGCCGATGTCGCGCGCACGGACACCACCTTTACCGGCTCGACCGAGTCGGTCGACCGGATCTTCGCCGGCCAGGCGAACACGAGCGTAGACTTCAATCTCGAAGTGCCGGAATTCACGATCCGCAACTTCGACGTGAACAACGTCAACAATTATCTGTTCGACGGCCTCTATGAAGAGCAGCAGGAATCCTCGGGCGAGGATTGGCAGCTGCGGCTGGACGCCCAGTATGAGGTCGACACCCTTGGTTTCCTTCGCAGCATCGAAGCGGGCGTACGCTACACCGACCGGACCGCTCACCGCGAATTCGGCAACCGCTTCGCGGGCTTCCGCGGCCGCAACATTCTTGGGTCGGCGCTGCCGCTTGAATTCAGGCTGACGCCGCCCGGCTTCCGCGGTACCGACGTTCAAAGCGGGTTCCGCAGCTTCCTCTCGCCCACTTACGGCAGCATCCGCGAAAACCGCCGCCAGCTACGTGAGTTTGTGATCTCCCGAGGCATCACCTGTTGCTTCGGCAGGTTTACCGCGGACGCGCCGGAATCGCCGACTTTGTTCGACGCGGACGAGGAAACCCTGGCCGGTTACGGGCAGCTGAACCTCGGCATCGGCGAGCGGCTGGAAGCGATCATCGGCATCCGCGGTGTGCAGACGAAGGTGCGGGTCGAGGGCGGCACACCCGGGCCGATCCCGCAGTTCAACGCCGGCTCCAAGTTCACGGACTGGCTCCCGAACGCGAGCCTCCGCCTCCGAATCACGCCCGAGCTGCAGCTCCGCCTTTCCGCTACGCAAACCCGGACCCGCCCGAATTTCGGGGAACTCAATCCCTCCGGCTCGCTTG
>JALYGI010000344.1 GCA_030777185.1 Pseudomonadota bacterium | reverse complement strand
GCCGGCTTCACGGGTATCGCCATCCTGTTCCCGCAATGGGCCCTGCCGCCAACCGACTATCCGAAGGTCGTGGCGGAGCGCAGGCAGGAGCTGCGGGATCATCTGGAAAGGCGCATGATCCGCCGCGGCGGCCCGGAAGCCCTGCTCTTCGGAACACCGCCTTACACGGGTAAGACCGTCGCCCAGGCGGCGCAAGAAGCCGGACTTCACTTCGCTGACTTCCTCCTCAAGATCGGGCCCGAAGGTGGCCGGGGTGCGCATTTCACGTTGGACAAGGCGCTACAGGATACGCTGCTCCTCGATCCCTTCGTAGCAATCTCGACGGACGGCGGCCCGGGCATACATCATCCCCGATCGACTGGGACCTACGCCAAGTTGATAGAGGATTATGTCGTGCGGGACCGGACGCTGCCGATCGAGGAGGCGATCCGAAAGGCGACTTCTCTTCCCGCGCGCATCATGCGCTTCATCGATCGCGGCGTTATCAGGGTCGGGGCAAAGGCCGACCTCATCCTCTTCGATCCCACCAAGGTGAGAGCGCGCTCAACCTATGTGGATCCCTTCGCGAAGGCCGAAGGGTTCGACCTGGTGATGGTGAATGGTCGACCCGCTTTCGAGGATGGCAGACGAGTTGACACTTCCGGACGCTTGTTGCGCACCAGTGCGCGCCAATTGCTTGACCGCTAATCCGCGCCGATGGAGCAGCAGATCAACCAAAGAGTAAACGTCTCAGGAAGCTGAGTGGCGCTGGGCGCCCACCCAATTTATCGGGAGCGGACCACAAGCGCGAGCCACCCAGCTTGGCCATCAGCCGGATCTGCCGCTCTCCGCGCTCAGCACCCGGGTATAGAGCTTGCCGATGCCGATCAGCGCGAGGCCGAGGGCAAGGAAAGAGAGGATGCGAAGCACGCCCTCCAGCTCGGCCGCGTCGATCAGGAACACCTTGAGGATGGTGGCCGTGAGCAGGCCAAGTCCCGACAGCCGCAGCGCCTTGTCGGGCATCCGGACGCCGGCCAGCAGCAGCGCCATGGCTGCCGCCAGCCAGGCGCCGGAAACGAAATCGCGCGTGGCTAGGTCGTACGCGGCGACGGCCAGCAGCAAAGCGGCCGTCGCTGCGGCGCCGAACGACCCGATGCCGGGCGCCGCCTTGTCCCGCGATCGGGCCCTCAGCAGCCACAAGAGACCGAGCGCGCCGAGCGAAAGCAACAAGGCCAACCCGCCCCATTGAAGGCGCCCGAGCAGCTCGGGCTGGAGCTGGCGCACGATCAGCAGCGGACCGGCAAGCGCCGCGCAGGCGGTCAGCGCCCGCAACGGCTGTTCCCTCGTCGCGAACGCGCCCAAGCCGCCGGCGAACAGCAGGGTCGTGGCCAAAGCCGCCCAGGGGAGCAACGGATCCTCGCCTCCGGCCGCCTTGATCGCAATCAGGACCAAGGCGAGCAGCAAGGCGGCGGGCGGCGCCGGCCGGTGATCGGGGCGAAGCATCGAGAGCGGAAGGGTCGCCGCCGCCAGGGCGCCGAACAGCAGCCAGGCGGAAATCCCGACGTCAGGCCGGGCCACCAATACGGCCAGCTCGACGAGACCGAGGATCGCCGGCTGCATCAGCGAGAGCTGCCGCCCTTCCCGGGGCCGCGGCAGCGAGGCGGCAATGCCGAGAAAGGCGGCGAAGATACCGGCGGCCAGCGCGTCCCGCGGCGGCTCGAGGACGAAATATCCGGTCCAGGCGAAGCTGGCGGCCACCGCCGCCGCCGCGAGCCAAGTCCATCCCCGCCGCCAGGCGATGGCGAAGATCGCGGCATCGAGCAACGCAAGGGTGGCAAGGACCGGCAGCGCGCCTGCGGTCGGATCGCCCACGAGCAGCGGCGTCAGGAAGCCGCCGACCAGCCCCATCAATGCGGTCGGCGGCCCATGCCGCAGCGACAGGGCCAGCGCCGCGGCGGTGATCAGCAGCATCAGTGCCGAGGCGGTGCCGCTCCCGATCAGGCTGAAGAGAAGATAGCTTCCATAGGTGGCGGCGTAGAGGATGGCGATGCCGGCACCCACCAGCGCCTGGCCGATGCGCGGATCGTCGGCGAGCAGACGGCCGCCGCGCGCATATTCGCCGGCCGCGATCAGGGCCAGCCCGAACAAGGCCGCCGCGATCATCCGCGCTTCGGGCGGCACGAGCGCGATCGAGTGACGAATGAGGAAGATCCCGGCGGCCGCGAGCGCGATGCCGCCGATCCAGATCAGCAGCCTTCCCCCGATCAGCCGCTCGAACAGCCCGCCGAGGGTTTCGGGCGCGGGTGCGGTCACTTGGGGCGGCTCAGGCCAAAGCGGGGCCCCTTCGCCCTCGTTCAGCTGCCCCGCCGTCCGAAAGGCAAGGAGCTCCTCCTGAAGCGCGGCGACCCTGGCCTCGATCCTCGCCATCCGGGCTGCGGCGCGCGCGTGCAGGAAGAAGAACAAACCGGCGACGAGGATCAACAGAACGAGCGTCATCGCCGGCGAGGCTAGCCCGTGTCGGCGCGGCTGTCATTGCCCGATCCTTCCCGGCGCCCGGTTCTTCCAAAGTCCGGCCCCATTGTTGCACGCCCCTCACCGCCTTCCCACATATCGGCTCGGCGGAGAGCGGGAGATATCATGGAAAGCTGGCACGGGACGACGATCCTGGCTGTACGGAAGAACGGCAATGCGGTGATTGCGGGCGACGGGCAGGTTTCGCTCGGGGCAACCGTGATCAAGCCCAATGCACGGAAAGTCCGCCGCCTCGGCGAAGGCAACGTGATCGGCGGCTTCGCCGGCGCCACCGCCGACGCCTTCACCTTGTTTGATCGGCTGGAGCGCAAGCTCGAGCAGCATCACGGGGCACTGATGCGCGCCGCGGTCGAGCTCGCCAAGGATTGGCGGACCGACAAGTATCTCAGGAATTTGGAAGCGATGATGATCGTCGCCGACAAGGAGA
>JALYGI010000343.1 GCA_030777185.1 Pseudomonadota bacterium | reverse complement strand
GGATGCGGCCGGCGCGGGCGGGCCGAGCGCCGGCGACGTCGGCGGCATGGGCGGCGTCCGCGGCCACACCGGTGCGAGCAGCCGCCCGCCTGGCGGCATGAGCCCGGTCCAGGCGGACCAGGACCGCGACTAGAGACCTCCAGTTGAGGTTCCGGTTGCGCCAGATCCACGTTCAGGCTGGGCCGACTGAAGCGATTTTGGCTTAGAGCTTCAGCCCGAAACGGGGCCCGGCCCATGCCATTCCCGCGTAGAGCGTGATGGTGAGGACGCAGGCGAGCGTGAGGGCGAGCCAGAAGCCGAAGCCGGCGCGAAGCATCGCCGGCAGCGCGAGGAACATCGGCATCGAGGGCAGGAAGAACCAGAAGGCGGACTGCGACAGCTGCGCGACCCGCTCGGGATCGCCGCTATCCCGCCAGAGCCAGACGAAGGCGAGCAGCGACACGAGCGGCAGCGACACGATCAGCCCGCCGAGCCCAGGCCAACGGCGTGCGATCTCGGACGCGGCGGCGACGATGAGGCCGGAAAGCAGGGCTTTGGCGATGAGATAGGTCATGTCGGCCCCATAGCAGAAGCGCCGGCTCCGGGAGAGCCGGTGCGCCGCCGAGGCCGCCGCCTCGCGCACCAGGTAAAGAGTCGGGTGCGGCGTCTAGTTGACCCCGCCGCCGGGCGGATGGGCATTGTCGTCGTTGCCGCCGGCAGGCTTGCCGTGGCCGCCGCCCGATTTCTTGTTGTCGTCGACCGACTTGCCGCCGCGCCCGTGCAAGGGGCCGCCGCGGGTGCCGTCATTGCTGTCGCGTCTTGGTCCGCTCATTCTCTTCTCTCCATCGAGGTCGGACGGACAACGATTGCCCTCCGCGAGAGTTGCCGGTCGGATGGGGACATCGCGCGGAACGGGAGGGATTGCGGCGGGCGAACTCCAGACGCTTTTGATCATTGGGCGCGTAGCGGCGGCCAGGATGACATGACCGCCTTGCTCGGCCGGCAAAGCCGCCGGCCTTTCCCACGATAGAACATCTTTACCGTGGTCTCGGCCGGCTGCGCCTTGTCGGGCGGATCAGCGCTGCAGCTGGCCGCGCACCGCGCCGTTGGGGTATTCAGCGTTGTGGACGTTGACGTAGAAGCCAGCCGGGTTCGCTTCGATCTCGTCGGCGAGCGCTCCGGGGGCACTGATGCAGCCTTTGGAGTCGCCGTCGGTGGGCGCCTCGAGCGTCACAACCGGCGGCCCCTCCATTCCTGTTACTCCGCGATGAATGTGAGCGACGGTTGCGGGCGCGATGTTGCGCACATCGATATCGTAACAGATGTTGTCGGTGGCATCGACGACGGTGATCTCGGCCCTGCCGCTGCCGTCCGGGTCGCCGGGGCCGGGAACCTCCTGCGCTCCGGTGAGGCTGGCGGTCATGCCCTGCTTGACCGTGTCGGCGACCGTCTCGCAGCCGGCAAGCGTGAGCGCCGCGGCGATCGCCAGCGCGGTGGATCCGGTGAGTGTCGGCTTCATCATCTCATCCTCCTTCAACAGGGACGCCTTGCTGCGCCGTCTGCCGGCGGCCGCGTCCGCCGTTGTAACTTATGTTGCCCTTGGGAGGTTCCGAACCCGCACGAGCGGACGCCGACATTCGGGTCTGGCCCGTCCTTCGGTGGCGGGAGATATGGGCTAACAATTGTGCTACGCGAACAATTAGCTCGCGCTTGAACGGCGGGAGGAGCCGGTCGAGGCAGGACGCGATTGACGTCGCTGTCCTTTGAAAAGCAGGGGCGGCGTAGCAGGTGCCACGCCGCCCCATTGCTATTTATTCGTCTGATGGGATCAGGAGCCGCTGGGCGCCGTGATCTGAGTGGTCACCAGCACATTGTTGACGATCGACAGCAATTCAGGCGAAAGCTCGATGATGTTGCTGCCGTTGATCTGCACCACCAGCACCACGATGATCGCGATGATCGTGCCGTCGGCCGAGCGCCTGACCTCCCGGACCTTGCCGAGCATCTTGCCGTTTTGGTCGTGCACCATCATTCCGGGCTGAACGTTGATGGCGCTGTTCTGATTGGCGCGCTCACGTCCGCGCTCGGAGGCATTGGGACCCTGGCCGTTCTTGCGCGCCTTTTCGCGCATCTGCGTGCCCTTGCCTTCCTGACCCGACTGGCCGCCTTTGAGCACGCTGTTCTCGTTCGAGCGTCTAACGCCGCGCTCGTTGGCATTGTCGGGACCCTGGCTGCTCTGCCGCGCCTGCTCGCGAGTCTGCTTGCCGTTGCTCTGTTGCGCAAAGGCCGGTCCGGAGACGGCCAGCGACAAACCTGCCGCAGCCGAGATGATTACGCCGTACTTCATGGGAAAACCCTTCCTAATACAAGGTTTTAGCCCAACAACCGGAGCGGCGTTCGGTTCCTCCGGAGGAGCCTTGGCGGCCGGTGGTCTCGTCGGGCTTTCGCCGCCGGCCGGCCAGAGCTATCCCGTTCCGATGCCGCGTGCGCTCAAGGTCTTCCGTCTCCCGATCGGCTTCCACGACGCCTATGTGGCGGTGCCGAGTCAGAAGGCGGCGGCGGAGGCCTGGGGCAGCGACATCGCCGTGTTCGCCCGGGGCGAAGCGGAGCTGGTGAC
>JALYGI010000342.1 GCA_030777185.1 Pseudomonadota bacterium | reverse complement strand
GCGCTGGAGTTTGGCGAGCGCGGCTACCACGATGCGGCGATCACCGGCATCACCCAGCGGGCCGGAGTCGCGCTCGGGACCTTCTACACCTATTTCGAAAGCAAGGAGGAGCTGTTCCGCGCGCTGGTTCGCGACATGAGCCATGCCACTCGCCAGCATGTCGCCGAGGCGGCTCGAGGCGCGCCCGACCGGCTCACCGCCGAGCGGCTCGGGCTCGAAGCGTTCATCGCCTTCGTGCGCAAGCACCGCGAACTCTATCGCATCATCGAGGAAGCGCAATTTGTCGCCGACGACGTGTATCGCGAGCATTATCTTACCTTCGCTGAAGGCTATCGCCGCAACCTGGCGGCGGCACGTGCGCGAGGGGAGATCGCCGAGGGCGATGACGAGCCCCGCGCCTGGGCGATGATCGGCATGAGCGTTTTCCTCGGCATGCGTTACGGCGTCTGGCAGGAAGACCTTTCGCCAGCCGAAGTCGCGGAGGCCGCCATCAACCTCGTCTCGGAAGGCCTTCGGAAGCGGCAGTCATGATCGCGGAGCTTCCCGACATCACAGCCAAACGGGCCGAGCTTGCCGGAAGCCAAGTGGCTCTTGAAGATGCGGCGACGGGGCGGACAATCACTTATTCGGAGCTCGACCGCCGAGCCGCCCATGCAGCGTCCCTTCTGGCGGCGCGCGGGGTCGACGAGGGCGACCGGGTGGCGATCCTCTGCCGCAATTGCATCCAGTTCTTCGAGATCCTCTTCGGCTGCGCCAAGCTCGGGGCGATCCTCGCGCCGCTCAACTGGCGGATGCCGGCCGCCGAGCTGGACCAGATCCTGGACGATTGCGATCCCAAGCTCCTTCTTTACGGCCAGGAGGATGCCCTGGCGGCGGCGAACCTCCACCGGCCGCCGCCAGCCTTGAGCCTCGCTGATTACCAAGCGGAGCTCGGCACCGCGCCGCCGCGGATCCTTCGCCGGACCTGGCCGGCGGAGCGCATCTGGTACCTGCTCTACACGTCAGGAACGACGGGCCGGCCAAAGGGCGTCATCTACAATCATCGAATGGCGATGGCCAATTACGTCAACATCGGGACTGCAGTGGACATCGCCTCCACCGACACCACCGCCTGCTTTCTTCCGATCTTCCACACCGCCGGCATCAACCTCCACGCTTTGCCGACGCTGATAGCCGGAGGCCGGGTGATCGTTCTCGGCAGCGCCGACCCGGAGGCGCTGGTCTCCTTGCTGGAACAGCGTCGGCTCAGCACCTTCTTCGCGGTGCCCACCCTTTACCAGTCGCTGCTCGACCATCCCCGCTTCGCCGCCGCGCCGCTCGGCAATGTCCGCCATTGGGGTTGCGGCGGAGCGCCGCTGCCGGACGCGCTGGTGAACCGCTATCGCGGGCTTGGAGTCCGCGTGTGCAATGGCATGGGAATGACCGAGACCGGCCCCACCGCCTTTCTCGGTGCGCCGGACCATGCCTGGGAACGGGTCGGCTCGGTAGGCAAGCCGCAGCTCCTGTGCAGCGTCCGCATCGTCGATGAGGCGGGGCGCGACGTGGCGGACGGAGAGGTGGGCGATCTCCTCTTCGGCGGCCCCGGAGTCACGCCCGGCTACTGGCGGAACGAGGAGGCGACCCGGGAAGCCCTGACCGCCGACGGCTGGCTCCGCTCCGGCGATCTCGCCCGGCGCGATGCCGACGGCTTCTATTATATTGCCGGGCGGCGGAAGGAGATGTTCATCTCCGGCGGAGAGAATGTCTATCCGGCGGAAATCGAGAATGTGCTCTGCGCCCACCCGGCCATTTCCGAAGCGGCCGTGGTTGCCGCGGCCGACGGCAGATGGGGCGAGGTGGGTCATGCCTACATACTCCCGATCCCGGGCGTCGCTGCCCTGGACATTGCCGATCTCGAGGCATTTTGCCGCGCCCGCCTCGCGGGCTACAAGGTTCCGAAACACTTCGAGATGGTCGCTGACTTTCCTCGCACCGCCGCGGGCAAGATCCAGAAGCACCGTCTTTGTCAGCAGGGACGCTCGATCACCGCGCCGACCGCCGCGATACGTTCGACATCCGCGTAGCTGCACCGTTCGAGCTCTTCCCCGTAAATGTCGGGATCGAGCTCCCGGTAGCGCAGGCTGCAGCCAAGCGCCGCCATCTCCCGCTCCAGCGTGGCGCGAAGCTGGTCCCTGCCCTCGACGATCGCGGATCCGGTGTAGAGGATCAGCCGTCCGCCCGGTGAGAGCCGTGTAGCCGCCGCCACCGCCCAGTCGACCGAGACGCGGCCGCCATGCATTTCCCCACCGTCCCGATAGGTGCGCCCGTCCTCGTCAACCATGAAGGGGGGATTGGCGATGGCCGCGTCGAAACCGCCCCGCACCGCTTCCAGGCCGCCTTCGACGGTTTCCACATCGAGACCGCTATGGCGCGCATTGATCCTGGCGATCCGGAGGGCAAGCGGATTGATGTCGCAGAGGGTAAGCCGCGCGCCCGGCAGAACCGCCGCGGCGCTGAGCGCGCCGCTCCCGGCGCCGGCGCCGATATCGACGAGGCGCTTCACATTGGCCGCGCGCAGGAGCTCGTCGCGTACGAAGTCCGCGAAGCGCAAGGTGTCGGGACTGAAGAAGACGGCGTCGTCCTCAATGGTCGGATATGCGGAATGGACGATCAACCGATCGTGCAGGCTGCCGATCCGGATCCGGCTCTTGAGCAATCCGTCTTCAGCTTGGACAAGCCCCGCTTTGTCGAGCGGCTCCAGCATTTCGGAGGGCAGGACGGCTGGGGCGAAGGGCAGGCTCCAGCCGAAAACGTCCCGGACATTCCTGGCCTGTCGTTTGTCGGGGCGGGCGACGACCCGCGCGTGGGTGGCAGGCGTCACCGGCACGAATTCGTAGCCGATCCGCTCGAGCGTGGCGAGCAAGTCGAGCAGCGCCGGCTCGGCTTCATTGGACAGATGCAATCGTTCCTCCTTCATCATGCACGAGAACCAATGGGCTGCCCGTCCGTTGACCGGCCGACCAGCAACCAGGAGAGTTCATGATCACCCGCACCGCTACCGCGCGCTATGAAGGCTTGGGCAAGGATGGAAAAGGCCGCGTTTCGACCCAGTCAGGCGTTCTCCAGGAGCAGGGCTACAGCTTCGGCACCCGCTTCGGCGACGAGCCCGGCACCAATCCCGAAGAGCTGGCCGGCGCCGCCCATGCTGCCTGCTTCACCATGGCGCTCTCCTTCGCGCTTGCCAAGGAAGGCTTCACCGACGGTACGCTTGAGACGATTGCACGCGTCAAGATCGACAAGGATGGCGAAGGTTTTCGCGTGACCAGGTCCGATCTCTCGCTGGAGGCGAGCATCCCCGGTATCGACCAGGAGCGTTTCGCCGCGCTCGCACAGGATGCCAAGGCGAACTGCCCGATCTCGAAACTCTTCAATGCCGAAATGACGCTGGAGCACCGGCTCTCCA
>JALYGI010000341.1 GCA_030777185.1 Pseudomonadota bacterium | reverse complement strand
GAAGAACGCGGGTTGGCCCATCCAGCATGAGCCCGCTCCACGCGCCACCGTAGGGAAGTTCCTACGAGAATACCCGGCCATGACCTTAATATCGCCATTCAGAGTCAATGCGCTGAATTTACTGACTATTCTATCGAATGAGGGGGCAGAGAGGATCATTTCTTTGTCGCAGGTCGACTTTCTTCGAGAGCAAGCTGCTCGGGCACAGGAACTTGCCGAGCAATCCCCCTTGCCGAATGTCCGTGCCCGGTACCTCGAGTCCGCTGAGACGTGGATGAGGTTGGCCCATCGTGCAGAGAGACTGGAGCAGGCGCAGGGGCTTTCCAAGGAGGGGATCGGTCGATCCCCCCGGCCGCTTTGATCGGCAGATAGCGAGTGCCGGTGACGCAGCGTTACACCCCACAGATGAGAGCATGAGGATAACGATCATGGTTGAAATTCCAGTTGAACGTAAATCAAACCTGAGATAGCTCTGGCTAATTCTTGGCCTGATCCTCGCCGTTCTTTTGCTTTGGTGGGCGATCGAAGGTGATAGAGCAAAAGTCGACCGCGGCGTAGCGCCTGCTGCGAACGTTGAAGCGGGCATGGAGCCCGATGCTTCGCTCCGGCCGGCGGCGGGAGCAGATGCGGCTGCCGGGTCCACGGCTGTGTCGATCCCGACGATCCTGCAAAATCCGTCCGCCTTCGTCGGCCGCAATGACTTCGCGGGCGAGGTCGAGGTGCCGGAAGTGCCTACGGACCGCGGATTTTGGGTGCAGCAGAACGGCGCGCGCATGTTCGCTCTCATCATCGACGTTCCTCGCGAAGTTCCGTTGGACATAAACTCCGGACAACGTCTTCGCGTTAGCAAAGGCATGTTGCGCGACAGCAGCTCGATCGGCTCGATTCCCGGCGAGCCTCTTGATGCCGACACCAAGAAGATTCTCGCAGACCAAAGCATCTTCCTGGTCGTCGATGAAGATAACATCGAAATACTTTCTCGCGCCGGTGCGTAGAACAAGCAATCAAACTGGAGAGATTCAATGCAGAATGATAAAACACGAAAAGTATATAAGCTTGCCAGCCTCGATGACTGGGAATTGGAGCATAAGGGGCAGGATCTGCGCGGCCTTACCCTGACTACGCCGGCGGGCGAAGCTGTCGGCAAGGTAAAAGACATGCTCGTTAACCTGGATGCGGAGCGGGTCGCTGCTTTGCGGCTCGAAGACGATCGCGTTGTCGACATCGACTATGTCGACATCCGCGACGGGAAGCCCGTGTTGTTGGTGCCCAGCAGCAGCGTTCCGCCGGCGCCCGTCGGTTTCGACCCCGACAACATTACGACCCAACACATCCCCGTGATCGAAGAACGGCTCGAGATCGGAAAGCGCGAGGTGGAGCTTGGGAAAGTCCAGATCCGCAAACGCATTGTCGAGGATAGGGTGCAGGAGGATGTCCCGCTGCGCGAGGAGCATGTTCGGGTAGAGCGACACAACCTTGATCAGGAGATCAGCCCCAACCACGCCGACACGCTGCTCAAGGTCCGAACCATCGAGGCGACCGAAACAGGCGAGCGAGTGGTGGTCGCCAAGAAGGCGTTCATCACCGGAGCGGTGACTGTCGACAAGGACGTCAAGACGCGAACGGAGCGCGTGGACGAGACGGTAAGGCGCACCGAGGTCGAAGTCGACCGCGAACCTAACCGCCGCTGATCGACCGACACGCAGGGCACGATCAGACGGTACTGGGGCGCAGGAATGCGCCCCTTTTTTACAAGGACTAAGGGCATGACGTCCTATCCTCCGCAACAGCCTTTTGCGTCCGATGCTGACCGTCTACCGAGGGCGATCGGTCCGATTCCCGTCGAGTTCGCCGCATTCATGACCGTATCCTCGAAATCCGCCCGTCGGCTGCCATTCAGAAGCTCAACGGTTCAGGGGCTCGTAAGAGACTTGGCTGAGCCTGCGCCGCGGGCCGGAAAGGCTCTAGACCAGGATCCAGATCGCGGCGACCAAAGTCAGTGTCGCGACCATGATCGAGCTCGTGATGATGCGAAGATTCACCGCCTTGAATGGCGTGATCTCGTGGCTTTCCAGCCGGGCCTTCACCGCGGATGCCCGCCTTTCTGCGACCACGATCACAAAGATGCCGATCAGCAGAAAGCCTGTGGAGATCGCCTTTGGCAGCCAGACCGGCTCAAGCTTCTCGAACAATGCGTTGAAGCCGAGGCCGATGCCGACGGCAGCAAATGCCGTCCGAGCCCAGCCGGCAAAGGTTCGTTCGTTGGCGAGAAGCGTGCGATCCTCCGCCAGGTCTGTCCTAGCGTCGGCCAACTCGGTTCGGTTCTCTCCGGCCATGATGATCCCTTGCTGCCTCTATTTCTGGCTGAGCAGCCATGCTCCGCTGCCGACCTGCCGCCGACTTCAAGCGACCGCCTTTCAACTTCGGACGAAGCCAGCCAGTGACAGGGGACACTTGCGGTCAGCTCCGTCAGAGCCTTCTGTCGAACGTGCTGTCCGGAAGATTACGGGTCTGCAGGTTGATTGTTCCGGCGCTTGCCTCTCGAGAGAGACCGCAAACCAGGGCGTCTGGCGCTGGTGCTCCAAACTTTCCGCGGCTTCTCCCCAGGGGCAGCAAGCAGTTGAGCGCAACCTCAAGCCCGACGGTCGGTTATCAACCTATGTTTGCTCTTCCTGTTTGGCTGGATGCTGTGGCGCGAGGTCTGATCCTGACCCCGATCGCGCTGCTGTGGATCCTGATCCTCGTCCGGATGATCGGCTTGCGCTCCTTTTCGAAGATGACCGCCTTTGACTTCGTGGCGACGATCGCCGCAGGATCGCTCCTTTCAACGATCGCGATGACGTCGGAATGGAGCCAATTCTGGCAGGGCCTCGTCGCGCTGACTGCGCTGTTCGGCGTCCAATATTTGCTTGCCAAGGGGCGCCAGCATTCAAGGTCTTTCGAAAAGGCGATTGGGAACGAACCCATCCTGCTGATGGAGAATGGCAAGTTCGTCGAGGCGGCGCTCACCCATACGCGGGTTGCGAGGGAGGACGTTTACGCCAAGATACGGGCGGCGAACGCGCTGGAGCTGTCGGCGGTCAGAGCCGTCGTGATCGAGACGACCGGCGACATCTCGGTACTTCACGGCGATCACCTCGACGAGGAGATCCTTACCGGCGTGACTAAGGTCATCGAATGACCGCGCGCACCTTTGCGCTCGGGGGAGCAGGGCGACCAATATCCCTTCTATCACCGATGCAACGACCAAGCGCGCCGGGACGGCCCGGGGCATGCTGATCATGTCCGCCAGCGACTATAAATTCGGAGATTATACCAGGACCGGTCTGCCGCTCGTCGCTCTCATGATCGTGACTTTGTCGGCGCTGCTCGTCTTCAGGTACGATCTGCATTGAGCCGACTCCTCCACCGCCTAAGGGAGCTGGCCCGCCGGACGGCTCCGGCGGCTCAAGATGCCGCAGCCCACTCCCACTGGCTGCTGCGCGCGTACGCGATCCTGGTGCGGATCCTCGAAGACGTTCGGGTGCACAATCTCAATGTGCTCGCGGCTGGCATCGGGCTCTACGCATTCCTGGCGCTGTTGCCGTTCATCGCTTCGGTGGCCGTTATTTACGGGATGTTTGTCGAGCCTGATGCCGTGCAGTCTGGCGTCAGGTCGCTGCTCTTCATGGCGCCCAGCCGAGCTCAAGACCTTGTTGCGGACCGGCTGGTGCGGATCATGGGGCGCTGGAACGGCGGACTGCCCACCCTTGCCGCGGGCCTCTTGCTTGCGCTTTACGCGGCCGCGCGGGCAGCGCGATCGATCCTCGCGGCGCTCAACCTGATCCACGGGCACGAGCCGCGCGACTTCCTGAAGCGGTGGGGTGTGTCGCTCGGCATTTGCCTGGCCGGCGGGCTGGTCACGCTGCTGGCTCTCATCGCCATCGCGGCGAGTGGATATTTTGGTCAACTGATACCGGGCGGCAGGCTTGTGTGGCTGCTCAGCCAAGCCGCCTTCTGGCTCATCCTAGCGGCAGCGGTGTCGGTCCTCCTGAGCCTGCTCTATCGATACGGTCCCAACGGCCCGACGGGATCTTGGCGTGAGGTCGCACCCGGGGCCGTGGCCGCTTCCCTGCTCTGGCTTCTCGGATCGGTCGCCTTCAGCGCCTATGTCCCGGTTTTTGCGCGCTATGACGTCACCTACGGATCTCTCGCGGCGGCGGTCGTTCTTCAGCTGTGGCTATACGCTTCGGCCTTCGTCCTGCTGCTCGGCGCTCAGTTGAACATGGAGATCAGGCAAGCCTCCCAAGAGCGGACAGCCGAGCGATAAGGTCGCGGTGGAGGTCGCTGGGGCCCATCACGCCTCCGCCGGCTCCCCTGGCAGGGGAGTGTCCGTCTCCAGGGCCTCACGAATGTACAGCTTTTTCACCAGCACGTAAGCGA
>JALYGI010000340.1 GCA_030777185.1 Pseudomonadota bacterium | reverse complement strand
CCTTCACTTCCTCCCGAAGAAGGAGGGCCCTTCGACAAGCTCAGGGCGAACGGTGCGGGGGGCAAGCTCAGCGCCAACGGACTTCCCACGGTTTTACGCAAACGTCTTCGCGAAGTCGCCGATGATGCTCTTCAGCTTGTTCGCGGTTCCGTCGTCGAGCGTCTTGGTGTCGCGCAAAGTCGTCAGCACCTCCGGATGGTCGGCGCGGACGTGGGCGAGGAGCGAGCTTTCGAAGCGGACGACCTGGTTGGTCGGGATCGTGTCGAGGAAGCCGTTCACGCCCGCGAAGATCGAGACGACCTGCTCTTCCATCGGCATCGGCTTGAACTGCGGCTGCTTCAGGAGCTCGGTCAGGCGCGCGCCGCGGTTGAGGAGGCGCTGGGTGGAAGCGTCGAGATCGGAGCCGAACTGGGCGAAGGCGGCCATCTCGCGATACTGGGCGAGCTCAAGCTTGATCGAGCCGGCAACCTTCTTCATCGCCTTGGTCTGCGCGGCCGAGCCGACGCGGCTGACCGAGAGGCCGACGTTGATGGCCGGACGGATGCCCTGGTAGAAAAGCTCGGTCTCGAGGAAGATCTGGCCGTCGGTGATCGAGATGACGTTGGTCGGGATATAGGCCGACACGTCGCCCGCCTGCGTCTCGATGATCGGCAGCGCGGTCAGCGAGCCCGAGCCGTTCGCCTCGTTCATCTTCGCCGCGCGCTCGAGCAGGCGGGAGTGGAGATAGAAGACGTCGCCGGGATACGCTTCGCGGCCCGGCGGACGGCGAAGAAGGAGCGACATTTGGCGGTAGGCGACGGCCTGCTTGGAAAGGTCGTCATAGACAATCACGGCGTGCATGCCGTTGTCGCGGAAATATTCGCCCATCGTGCAACCGGTATAGGGCGCGAGGAACTGGAGCGGCGCCGGCTCGGACGCGGTGGCGGCGACGACGATGGAATAATCCATCGCGCCATTCTCTTCGAGGGCACGGACGATCTGCGCCACCGTGGAGCGCTTCTGGCCGATGGCGACGTAGATGCAGTAGAGCTTCTGGCTCTCGTCATTGCCCTGATTTGCTGCACGCTGGTTGATGAAGGTGTCGAGCGCGACGGCCGACTTGCCGGTCTGGCGATCGCCGATGATGAGCTCGCGCTGGCCGCGGCCGACCGGAACGAGCGCGTCCAATGCCTTGAGGCCGGTCTGCACCGGCTCGTGCACCGACTTGCGCGGGATGATGCCGGGTGCCTTGACTTCAACGCGGCGGCGCTCGGCGGCTTCGATCGGGCCCTTGCCGTCGATCGGATTGCCGAGGCCGTCGACCACGCGCCCGAGCAGGCCCTTGCCGACGGGAACGTCGACGATGGTTCCCGTGCGGCGAACCGTATCGCCTTCCTTGATCTCGCTGTCGTTGCCGAAGATCACGGCGCCGACATTGTCGGCTTCGAGGTTGAGGGCCATGCCCTGGATGCCGTTCGCAAACGCGATCATCTCGCCGGCTTGGACGTTGTCGAGGCCGTGAATGCGGGCAATGCCGTCGCCGACCGACAGCACGGTTCCAACTTCGGAAACCTGGGCTTCGGTGCCGAAGCTAGCGATCTGGTCTCGGATGACCTTCGAAATTTCAGCGGCGCGGATATCCATGTTCAGCCTTTCATCGCGTGCGCGAGGGAGTTCAATTTGGTTCGGATGGAGCCGTCGATCATTTGGCTGCCGACCTTGACGACGAGCCCGCCCAAGATGGCGGGATCGACGTTGAGATCAACCGAAACGTCGCGGCCAAGACGGTTCTTGAGGTTCGCCCGGAGCGCCTGGACCTGATCGTCGGTAAGCGGATGGGCGGAGGTGACTTCGGCGGTGGTCTCGCCGCGATGATTGGCGGCCAGCATGTTGAAGGCTCGGATCACGTTGCCGAGCTGGCCGAGCCGCCGGTTTTGAGCGAGGACGCCGAGGAAATTGGCGGTGATGGGATCGAGCCGCATGGCTTGGGCGGTGGCGGCGACCGCACCGGTCGCCTGCTCACGGGAAATGAGCGGACTGGAGGTCAGCTCGCGAAAATCCTCCGAATCGCGCAGCGTTTGGCGGAGCGTCGCAAGGCTCGTGCCCACCGCTTCCAACTGCCGCTCGTCGCGTGCCAGCTCGAACAGGGCGGTTGCGTAACGTCCCGCCAAACTTGCCTGAATGCCGCCGGAATTCTCCACGCGCGCCTGAACTCCCAGATCGGTATTGCCCCATGAGAATGATCAGGTCGCCGTGTCCCCCGGACACGGCTGCACAGTATGGGGTACTGTGCACCTGATCATGGAGCCGCATCGGATGCTTCCGAGCGCCCCCAATGGGTCGCGCGGGCCGTAGCAGGGGCTTTGTTGCGATGCAAGAAGCGGGTGCCGCTTTGATCGCAAGCTTCGGGATGCACGAGCGAGAGCGGGAGCGTATGAAATCCTCATGAAGCCAGAAAACGTCATCGATGCCGAGGCCGCCTGG
>JALYGI010000339.1 GCA_030777185.1 Pseudomonadota bacterium | reverse complement strand
ATTCCGAGCTGCTGGAGCAACTCGGCTACAGCTTCTCGCGGCCCAAGATGCGGCAGCTCTGCGCCATCCTCTCGGCTGTGGACCAAGACGCGGAGGCACGCGGGGAGCCCGAGCTTGCGGTCCTGGTTGTGCGCCAGAGCGACGGGATACCGGGTCAGGGCTGGTGGATCGAGCGGGCCCGTCTTGGCCCCGGCATGACTGCGGATTGCCCGGGGATGAGCCGGCCGCCGCGCTCCCCGGGCGCGGCTGCGACCTTCGGGGAAGGTCGCACCTGCTCATCCGCACCCGCTCGAGGCGGCGCCTATGCCGGCCCTTGGGAGGGGCCTGAGGCAGCCGGCTTCATTGCTTCCATTCAGGCGGAAGCATTCGCCTTCTGGCAGTTCCATTCCGGAACAGGCGGCCGAGCCGGGCACAGTTAACCATAGATGCTCACCCCTTCATCCGACATTTCTGGCATAGGCAGGGTCTTGAGGGAGCTTTGAGCACAATGCGCGCCGCCCAGCCTGTCCATTTCTTCATCATGTCAGCAATGATCAGCCTTGCCGCTTGCCAGCAACGCTCACCCAATTCCGAGCTCGCCAACCTCGACAATCAGATCATCGCCAACGAAACCGATCCCGCGCTCACCAGCGCGCTCGAGGACCAGATCCTGGTGGATCCCGCGCTGACACAGCAATCGAACAAGAATGCGGTGCGGCCGGCGGAAAGCCCGACCCAGGCGCAATATCCGCTGCCGTCCGATGCAGCTCAGTCGGGACGCCGCGCGGCCCCCGGCTCACGGCCCGGAGCCTCGGGGCAGACCTCCGGCCGGGTGCAGACAGCCGGTGCGGCCGATACCTCCACCGCGGGCGGCGCCGATTGCGCGCCTGGCCTCAATTACGGGCCGGTCTGGGCGAGCCGCCTTCCTGCCGCCTTTGCCGTCTATCCCGGCGCGCGCCTGACCGAGGCTGCGGGAAATGATCGGGGTGATTGCCGATCGCGGATCGTGACCTTCACGACCAACGCGCCGCCGCAGCGGGTTCTCGACTATTATCGGTCGCGCGCGGCCGGAGCAGGCTATTCGGCCGAGCATCAAATGCGTCAGGGCGATCACATTCTCGCCGGCACGGCCGGCCAGAGCGACAACGCCTTCTATCTCATCCTCACTCCGCTTCGCGGCGGCGGTTCCGATGTGGCGTTGATCACCAACGGCGGCTAACCACCCGCGCCGCGCCGGCCACTGGCGAAGCCTGGCCTCGCCCGCTACATGCCCGCAATGCGGAACCTCATTCTCGTCATGCTGGGCGGCGCGATCGGCGCCGGCTTCCGCTATGGTGTCGGCACTCTCGCCCTGCGTCAGCTCGGGGCCAGCTTGCCGTGGGGCACCTTGATCGCGAACCTTTCCGGAGGTCTCCTGGCTGGCCTGCTTGCCGCTTGTCTGATCGGTGAGGGCGACCCGACCGAGCCGCTTCGGCTGTTCCTTGGCCTGGGCGTGCTCGGAGGCTACACAACCTTTTCTGCCTTCAGCCTCGAAGCGGTGCAGATGATCCAGCGCGGCGAGGCGGCGCTCGCCGGAGCCTATATTGCATCCTCGGTAGTGGGATCGCTGCTGATGACCTTCCTCGGCTTCTGGGCGGGGAGGGCGGTTTCATGAGTGATGCGGCCTCCAGCGAGCAGGTCCGCCAGTTCACCGTCTCCACGGAGGATGACGGCATCCGCCTCGACCGCTGGTTCAAGCGCAACATGCCTGACGCGAGCTTCAACCTCGTCTCCCGCTGGTCGCGGACGGGGCAGCTCCGGCTCGACGGCAAGCGCGCTGGGCCAGGAGACCGCATCGCCGCCGGCCAGATCATCCGCGTCCCTCCGGCCGATCCCGCTGCTGACGCCCGCCCGGCAAAGCCCGAGCGGCGGAGGCTCAGCCCCGACGAGATCGCCTATGTGAACGATATGGTGATCCACCGCGACGCCGCGGCGATCGTCGTCAACAAACCGCCGGGCCTGGCGACCCAGGGCGGCACCAAGACCAACGTCCATCTCGACGGCCTGCTCGACGGCTTCATCGAGGATAATGATGCGCGGCCGAAGCTGGTTCACCGGCTCGACAAGGATACGTCCGGCGTTCTCCTCATCGCCCGCACTCCCCGCGCCGCCGCCTTTTTTTCCAAGTCTTTCTCGGGCCGCACGGCGCGTAAGGTTTATTGGGCCCTGGTCACGGGCGTGCCCGAGATCAAGGACGGCTTCATCGACCTGCCGATCGGCAAGCAGTTCGGCACCGGCGGCGAGAAGATGTGCGTCGACGAGGAGAACGGCCTCCCGTCGAAAACGCGCTATCGCCTGGTCGAGCGCGCCGGCAACCGCGCCGCCTGGGTCGAGCTCCAGCCCTTAACCGGACGCACGCACCAGCTTCGCGTCCACATGGCCGCCATCGGGCACCCGATCGTCGGCGACGGCAAATATGGCGGGCAGGAAGCCTATCTCACCGGCTCGATCAGCCGGAAGCTCCACCTTCACGCCCGCCGGCTCAGGATCGATCATCCGGACGGCGGCCAGATCGATGCGGTCGCGGAGCTGCCCGAGCATTTCGCCGTAAGTCTCGCGAATTTGGGCTTCGACCTTGCCGTCGGCGACCTTCCGCTCGACGAGGTGAGATTCTCCGAAACGCCGGAAGGAAAGCGAAAGGCGCTCACGGCTGCGGCCAAGGCGCGCCGTAAGGAACGCAAGGGCGAGCGGCGGTCGCGGGGGAGGGGCTGATGCACCCCAATCTTGCGTTCGTCTGGCAGGATCGAGACGAGATGCTCGCCTTTGTCGCCAGGGTTGCGTTCAGCACGATCTTCTTCAGCGCGGAAGGCGGCCTCCGAGTCGTCCATGTCCCGGTCACGGTGGAGGCCCCCGACCGGCTCCGCTTCCACCTCGCTCGATCGAACCGTGCCGCATCCGGACTGGACGGCTCCCAGGTCCTGCTCTCCTGTCTCGGACCCGACGCCTATATCAGCCCCGACTGGTACGGAACGCCGGACCAGGTGCCGACGTGGAACTATGTCGCCGTGGAATGCGAAGGCACCGCACGGCGCCTCAGTGAGGATGATCTAGTCGCGCAGCTCGACCGGTTGAGCGCCGCTCACGAAAGCCGGCTCGTGCCCAAGGCGCCGTGGACCCGCGACAAGATGACGCCCGGCCGCTTCGAAGCAATGACCCGGGCCATCGCCTGCTTCGAGATCGAGGTCGGCGAGCTGCGCGGAACGCGCAAGCTCGGCCAGAACAAGAAGCCGGCCGAACGGGAAGGTGCGCTGGGGGGGCTCGCCGCCGCCGGTCGTCCCGACATGGCGGAGCTGATGCGCCGCGAGTTCGCGGGGCGGTGAACCGCCTTGCCATTTTCGATTGTGACGGCACGCTCGTCGATAGCCAGGCCAATATCTGCCTGGCGATGGAGCAATGCTTCGAGCGCTTCTCGCTGGCGCCGCCGCCGCGGCAGCAGACGCGGCGGGTGGTGGGCCTCAGCCTCTTCGAAGCCATGCAGGCGATGCTGCCCGACGGCGATCCCGACCTGCATGTCTTGATGGCCGAGCATTACAAGCATGCCTTCCACTCCTTGCGGGGGCGCGGCCTCGTGCAGGAGCCGCTTTATGAGGGCGTTGCGGAGCTCATCGAGACGCTCGAGGCGGACGGGTGGCTGCTCGGGGTTGCCACCGGCAAGTCCGATCGCGGCCTGAGACTCTGCCTGGAGCATCACGGGCTCCACCCCCGCTTCGTCACGCTCCAGACCGCTGACCGGCACCCGTCCAAGCCGCACCCGTCGATGATCGAACAGGCGATCGCCGACGCCGGCGCCGCGCCGCACACCAGCATCATGATCGGTGACACGAGCTTCGACATGGCGATGGCGCGCGCCGCCGGCGTGACGGCGATCGGCGTTGCCTGGGGTTATCACGACGCGGAGGAACTTAAGGCCGCAGGCGCGGATTTCATTGCCGAACACCCCAGAGACATCAGCGCGTTCCTGAAGGCCTTGGCATGACTTCCGATCCCCGCCGCCCGGTCGACGAGGCGACCTGGCGGAACCGCTTCATCATCATGAACCTGACCCGGATCGGCGGCACAATCGTCGTGCTCGTCGGGCTGGCCATCTGGCACAGCGATTGGATCCGCCCCGGCGGCTCGAT
>JALYGI010000338.1 GCA_030777185.1 Pseudomonadota bacterium | reverse complement strand
ACCGGAGAAGGCCCCAAGCTGATCGAGTATAATGTCCGCTTCGGCGATCCCGAATGCCAGGTGTTGATGATGCGACTCGAAAGCGACCTGCTCGACCTGATGACGGCCGTTGCACGGAGCAGGTTGGCGGAGCTGCCGCCGCCGAGCTTTGCCGATGCAACCGCGCTGACGGTGGTGATGGCGGCGGACGGATATCCCGAAGCTCCGGCAAAGGGCGGAAGCATATCGGGGCTCGAGGCGGCCGGGGACGCGAAGATCTTCCAGGCGGGCACGTCGCTCGTCGGCGAAAAGCTCGTTTCCAGCGGAGGCCGGGTCCTCACCGTGACAGCCCTCGGCACGACGATCTTGGAGGCGCGGGAAAGGGCTTATTCCGTCGTCGAGGCGATCGACTTCCCAAGCGGCTTTTACCGCCGCGACATCGGGTGGCGCGAGATCGCCCGGCAAGCCGCCTCGGCTGGACAGGCGGAAGCGATTGGATAAGCTCGGCCAAAGAGTTAGAGGGAGTCCGGACACATGTCGCCTGCCGTGAAATTCCTCATCGGCCTCGTTGCCGTCCTGCTGATGGGCTGGGTCCATCATGGTCCGCTCGGCAACGGCGAAGCCTTGGTCGAGCGGCTCGAAACCCAAGCCAGGGCAGCAGTGGTCGCCAGCGAGGTGCCGGGCGTCGACGTGCGGCTGGGCCGCGACCCGCTTTCACGCGAGGCGACGCTCTCGGGGCCGGCCAACGATTATCAACGCGAGGGCATGGGACAGTTTCCTGGCCTCAACGACCGCGTCCGGGCGATCGAGGGGATTTCCGGCGTCCGCTGGGCAAATCCGCCGCCGGTCGCAAGCCCTGCCGCAAGCCGAGGGAACTCGTAATGCCTTTGTTGCTTGAAACGCTGATCGCGATCGTCATCGCCTACCTCATTGGGGTGGGGATCGCCTGGCTGTTCTTCGGCCGCGCGAAACGAACCAGCTACCTCGATTAATCTCGTTCCAATGCCGGCTCTTAAGGATCCTCCGTCACCATGATGACCGTCATCGACGCCAATATTCTTCCCATCATCATCGCGATCGTCATCGGCTTCATCATCGGCTGGTGGATGTTCAAGCACCACCGGTCGAAGGATCGCAAGTCGGTGCTGGATCGCGATGGCCGCCGCGAGCGGATCGATGCCACCGCCGCCGAGCCGCCGCCTGCGCCGGTCAGGCCTTACATGCGAACACGCCCGATCCGCGACGGGGTCGATACGGTCGAGAGGCGCGGCGTCACCGACGAAGGCGCCGCCGCGATCCGCGACGTGGCGAGCGAGGTGCTCGGCGTTTCGGGGGAGTCAAAAGCTCCGGCCGAACAAGGAGCTACGGACGATCTTCAGATGCTGAAGGGTGTGGGTCCGAAACTCGCGCAGAAGCTTCAGGAGAACGGCATCTTCCGCTTCGATCAGCTTGCGGCCCTGTCGCCGAACGAGATCAATATCCTCGATGGGAAGCTTGGGCCGTTCAAGGGCCGGCTCGAGCGGGACCGCGTGGTCGAACAGGCGAGTTATCTTGCCCGCGGCGATCGCGACGGTTTCGAGGCGCGTTTCGGAAAGCTGGGCAGCGGCTGAGGTCCAGGGTCCTTTCAGCGGTTCCGCAGGTCCAGCGAGGCAATCAGCTTGTCGATCTTGCGGCCGTCCATGTCGACGATCTCGAACTGCCAGTCGCCATGGCTGAAACGCTCGCCCGTTTCGGGCAGATGCTTGAGGACCGAAAGTGCGAAGCCCGCCACGGTCGAATAATCCCTGTCCTCGGGCAGAGTGATCCCGAGATGGTCACTCAGCGCGTCCGCCGACAGCGAACCCGAGATCAGCCAGCTGCCGTCTTCGCGCTCCACCAGCGGCGGGTCCGTATCATTGCCGGCTGCAAGGGCGCCGGCCAGAGCGGAAAGCAGATCGGCCGGCGTGACCAGCCCATCGAAATGGCCATATTCGTCGTGGACGAAGGCCATCGGCACCTCGGCTTCGCGAAGAACGGTCAGAGTGTCCATCGCGTCCATCTGGTCGGGAACCACAGGCGCCTCGCGCATCAGGCTCCTCAGGTCGAGCGGCCGCCCTTGCACGAATGCCTGCACGATGTCGCGCGCCTGGACGACGCCCACCAGCCGGTCGACCGAGCCGTCGGCCACCGGCAAGCGGCTGTGCGGCGTTTCAAGAAGCTTTTGCCGGATCGTCTCCACGTCCGCGTTGACGTCGATCCATTCGACGTCGGTCCGCGGGGTCATGATTTCGCGCGTCGGTCGATCGGCCAAGCGAACCACGCCCGAGATGATCGCCCGCTCGCTTTCCTCGAGGACGCCGGCATGGTGCGCCTCGGCGACGACGATGTGGAGCTCTTCGGCGGTGACCCTGCTCTCGGTGTCGCGCTGCAGCCTCATCAACTTGAAGATGAGCGCGCTGGTCCGGTCGAGCAGCCACACGAAGGGAGCGGTTGCGCGGGCGACCCAAAGCATCGGAAGGGCGATGAACGCTGCCAAGGTCTCGGGGGCACGAAGTGCAATCTGCTTGGGCACAAGCTCGCCCACCACCAGCGACACATAGGTGGTCGCCACGATGACGATCGCGAATCCGATCGTCTGCGCATAGCGCGGGTCGATGCCGAGAAGCGCAAGCCGCTCTGCGACCGGCCCGCCCAGGCTGGCGCCGGAATAAGCGCCGGCGAGGATGCCGATCAGCGTGATGCCGATCTGCACGGCGGAGAGAAAGCGGTTGGGATCGGCAGCGAGGTCAAGCGCCGTTTGCGCCCCGGCTCTTCCTGCCTTGGCCATCGCCTTGAGGCGCGCCTCTCGCGCCGAGACGATGGCAAGTTCCGACATCGCAAAGACGCCGTTCAGCGCAATCAGGAGCGCAATGACGACAAGATCGAACCATGGGAATGGCGTGAGGGAGGAAGCGGGGGACATGGCGGGCGGTCCCGTTTAGCCGCCTTTCCTCAGGATCGACAACCGCTTCGTCCGCTCTCGCTGGGCCGCCACAGGGAACAAGCGCTTCCCAACGTCGGTTTAATCATCGTTCAATAACCCGCCAACGGGAAGGGATCAGTATGTTTGCGTCCAAGCGTATCACAGGCGCCGCAATAGCGGCCGCTCTCCTTACAACCACCGCCTGCGTCACCAATCCGGAAACGGGCGAGCGTGAATTCCAGACCCGCACCGCGATCGGCGCTGCCGTCGGCGCCATTGCCGGCTATTTCGGCGGCGACCTCATCGGCGGGCGTCGCGACCGGACCGAGAAGATCGTTGGCGCGGGCATCGGCACCATCGCCGGCGCTGCGGTCGGCCAATATATGGACCGGCAGGAGCGTGAGCTTCGCCGCCAGACCGCCGGGACCGGAGTCGTCGTCGAACGCCAGGGCGACGAGCTGCTGCTGAGCATGCCCGCGGGGATCACCTTTCCGATCAACAGCTTCCAGATCCAGCCGCAATTCTACGGCACGCTCAACCAGGTCGCGCAGACCCTTGCCGCCTATCCGCAGACGCTGATCGACGTTTACGGCCATACCGATCCAAGCGGCGGCGATGCGATCAACATTCCGCTGTCGCAGAATCGTGCGCAGTCGGTTGCCAATTATCTTTCCCAGCAGGGCGTCAACCGCGCGCGCATCGCGACCCAGGGTTTCGGCTCCTCGCAGCCGCTGCCGGGCAACACCAACGCGACCGAGGCGGAGCGCGCCGCCAACCGCCGCGTCGAGATCCGCATCGTGCCGGCCACTCAAGGCGGCTGAGGGGAGCCGAGCGGCAGCAAAAGGGGGGCGCCTGGGAAACCCGGCGCCCTTCCCATTTGCGGAGGAGGATCGGGAATGATCGTCCGGCCCTTTGAGAACAAGAACCGCGATCGAATGAAGGCGGCGCTCGGCGTCGCCGCCTTTCACGCGCTGCTGGGCTACGCCTTGATCACTGGCCTTGGAACGCACATCGCGACGACGGTAAGCGACCGCCTCAAGGCGTTCGATGTGCTGCCGGAACAGCCGCCTCCTCCGCTGGAGGAGGCTGAGCCCGCAACCAAGCGTATGCCCCAGGAGGAAGGCGCGGCGGCGCCGCCGAACCTCAAGGCGAAGCCTTCGCCCGTGGTCGCGCCGCCGCCCCTGGTCAGGCTCAAGGTGCCGCCGCCTGTCGTGACGGCGCCGCTTCCCAGCCGGGTGACGGGAAGCGATCCTTCGGCCGGCGCCTCGAACCTGCCCGGGCCAGGCACCGGAAGCGGCGGTGTGGGCGCGGGCACCGGCAGCGGCGGGCAAGGCACCGGTCCAGGCGGCGGAGGCGGAGGCTCGAAGGCGGTCCGGCTGAGCGGTTCCATCTCCGGCGCGACGGACTATCCGCGAGCCGCAAGACGCGCGGGCATCGAAGGCTCGGTGGTAGTGCGCTTCACGGTCCGCACCGATGGATCGGTGCGCAACTGCGAGGTCATAAGATCGAG
>JALYGI010000337.1 GCA_030777185.1 Pseudomonadota bacterium | reverse complement strand
CCGGCGGCTGGGCAAGGATTTCCAGCCCCGCATCGAGCGGATCGTCGGATTCAACGAGCTCTAGATGCGCTTGGCCGCCTTCGAACAGGGTGGTGAAGAGGCTGCGGAAATGGCGGTCAACCGCCTCGAAGGCCGCGAGCAGCCGTGCACGGCCTTCGCGATTGAGGCTGCCGATCGAACCGCGCAGGCGGTGAATGGCGAGGCCGAGCTCCTCGCGCTCCGCCTGGCTGCCGGCGCGGCTTTCCTCGAGCTCGGCGAGCTCGCGTTCCGCAACCAGGTTCACCGGTCCGATTCGCTCCCGGTCGGCCGTGAGGCGATCGAGACTTGCCGATTCGGCGGAGGAATGTTCCACCGTCGCCGCTTCGAAGCCGAGCCGTTGCGGAAGGAGCGGCGGCGGGCATTGGAAGCGCTCGCCCGCGATCCGGCCCATCTCGATCCGGCGGCTTTCCTGATTTTCATGTCGTGCAACGGCCCCGGCCCGGGCTTCGCGCGCAAGGGCAAGCGCCTCGCTGAGTTCGGCGAGCAGGGCTTCCGTCGCCCGCAGCGCCGTCTCCGCCTCGCGCTCAGCCATTGCCGCAGCCTGGGCATGGGCTTGGCCCTCCGCGGCTTCAACTTCGAACCGCTCTACCTGGGCGGCGAGCCTCTCGGGCGCATCGGCAAGCCGCTCCGCCTCCGCCTCGGCCTCCGCGATCCGCCGGCCGATCTCGGCATAGTGCTTCTCGGCCTCGGCTGCCCGCACGCGCCAATCGGCGCTTTCCTTGCGCGCCGCCTCAGCCCTCTGTCGGTCGGCGCTCACTGCGCGCGCATGCGTCGCCGCCTCTGCCCTAACGTCGGCCAGGCCGCGCTGCGCGGCTTCCGCCCTCTGGCGGAGCTCGGCCACCTCTGCCTCGGTAAGCCGCGCATCGGGAAGGCCGCCGACGACCTGCTCCGCCTCAGCGAGTGCGTTGCGTGCGTCCGATGCGTCGGCCTCGGCCTGCGACACCCGCTCTTGAAGGCCGGTCCGGCGGAGGCCCAGCCGCTCGATCGCAACACTCGCCGCGTCCTCCTCGCGTCCTGCCTCCCGGATCGAAAGCTCCGCCCGCGCCCGTTCCCGCCGAGCCTCCTCCGCTGCCGTTCGGGCGTCCTCGGCCGCGCATTGCGCGCTTTCGATCCGCGCCTGCGCCGCCAGTAGGGCATTCGCCGCCTCGGGAAGGGCAGTTTGGATTTCGGCCAGCCGGTTCATCCGGATCAGCCGGTCGGCGGCCGCGGCTCCAAGACCGCTCGCGAGGTAGCCGTCCCAGCGGCGAAGCCTGCCATCGAGTGTGACAAGCCGCTGTCCCACGGAGAGCCGGATGCTGCCGTTATCGTCGTCGACTACCGCGACCTGTGCCAGACGCCGGGCAAGAGCCGCGGGCGCGCTGACGTACCTCGAAAGGGGAGCTGCCTTGGCCGGGAGTGCCGGGTCGGTGAGGCCAATTTCCGCGCCGGCCCACCGGCGCGTAGCTTCGCCCGCCAAGCTGGCATCGAGATCATCGCCGAGCGCGGCGGCGAGCGCCCGCTCATATCCGGGTTCGGCCTTGAGGTGGTTGATCACGCGGTCACCGCTCGAGGTTTCCACCGCCCGAATGAGCGCCTTGGCCTCCGATTCGAGCGCGGCCACCGCCGCCCGCGCCGAAGCGCCGGCGCTTTCCGCGCTTTCTCGAAGGGAAACTGCCTGCTCACGTTTCGCCTCGGCCAAGGAGATTGCTTCGGCGGCTCTGGCGAGCTGCGCCTCGGCATCTTCGCGCTTGGAGGCAGAAGCGCGGAGCGCCTCCAACAGCGGCGCCTCGTCGCCAAGCTCCCCCATCTGCTCCGCCAGGCGCCGTGCCTCCGCTTCGGCGCGCCCCAGCTTCGTTCGTGCCCCTTCCAGGGCCGCGTAAGCGACGCTAGCCTCCGCCTGCTCCACCGCCTGCCTGGCCCGAGCCCTGGCAAGAGCCACCTCGGCGTCCCGCGCGGCATCCTCGCGCTCGACCGTGCGGATGTCGATTGTGCAGCGGCCTGCTTCGGCCTGCTCCAATCTGGCGGCGATCGCCCTGGCCTCCTCGTCGAGGCGGGCGAGTGCGGCTTCGGCATCCTCGCCGAGCGCTGCCTCGCGCGTCCGATCGTGGATGAGCGTGCCGCGGCGCTCCGCCAGCTCCCTGATGCGCCGGCTGACTGCGTCCCGCTCCGCCTTCACTGTGGCCAGCGTGTGGCCGAGCGACGAAGCCCGTTCCCGCGCTGCCTGCGCGGCCAAGCGCTCCCGCGCCAGCGCCTCTGCCGCTTCAGCCTGATGCGCCGAGGCGCTTCGCTGCGCCTCCCCGGCACGATCAACCGCGGCCACCGCCGCTTCGGCTTCCTTCTTGGCCGCCTCTGCGGCGGCGGCCGCTTCGCGCCACTTGGCGAAAACGAGCCGCGCTTCGGCGGTGCGGATAAGGTCGGTGAGCTTGCGATAGCGCTCCGCCGCCTTGGCCTGGCGTTTCAGCGCCGCCGCCCGCACCTCCATCTCGCCGAGCAGTTCGTCGAGCCTGGTGAGGTTCGCTTCGGTCGCGCGCAGCTTCTGCTCGGCATCCTTCCGGCGGACGTGAAGGCCGGCAATCCCCGCCGCTTCCTCCAGCATCTGCCGACGCTCAGTGGGCTTGGCGGAAATCACCTGCGCGATCTTACCCTGGCTGACAAGCGCCGGGGAATGTGCCCCGGTCGCGGCGTCCGCGAACAGCAAGGCGACGTCCTTCGCGCGGACGTCCCTGCCGTTGACGCGATAGGCGGATCCGGCGCCGCGCTCGATCCGGCGGGTGACTTCGAGCTCTCCGTCCTTGCCGACGCCGATGTCGCCAGGCACTTCCTCGGCCGCCCGCTCGACGAGCAGCGAGACTTCGGCGAAGTCTCGAGCCGGCCGCGCGGCGGTTCCGGCGAAGATCACGTCGTCCATGCCCGAGCCGCGCATCGACTTCGGGCTCGATTCGCCCATCACCCAGCGGATCGCCTCGAGCACGTTGGATTTGCCGCAGCCATTGGGACCGACGACACCGGTAAGGCCGGGCTCGATGCGCAGCTCGGCCGGTTCGACGAAGCTCTTAAACCCGGAAAGCTTTAGCCGCTTGATCTGCACGCCTGCCCCCCGAGCTCATGCTTGTCCTCAGCCGCCCGCTTTCCTGATCGCCGGAAGAAGCTTCGCCCAGTCATGCGCGTCCACCGCCGCTCCATTGATTAAGAAACTCGGCGTCCCATGAACGCCGGCGGCATCGCCGGCCTGGCGCATCTGAACCAGCCGATCGATCCCCGCCTGGTCCGTAAGGCAGGCCCTCGCCCGCTGCAGCGTCACCCCAGCTGCCGCGGCCATTCCGGTGAGGCCGCTATATTGCGCGACGCGGGCGATCTGCTGATTGCTCGGCAGCTTCTGGATTTCTTGCCTTTGTGCCTCGCTGAGGCCGGTTACTTTCCCCACCCATTGCGATTGCGTCGCATAAAATCGTTCGGTGAGCGGGAAGAACCGGGAGGGACCGCCGCAGCGCGCGAGCAGTGCCGCGGTGAGATCGAGGCTGTTCAGCACATAGTTTCGAAATTCGAAGCTCAGTTTCCCAGTCCGTACATGGCTGGCGAGCGGCTCCTTGGCGGCCGTGCTGAAATTGGCGCAGGTGGGGCAGGTGAGCGAGCCATATTCGACCAGCTTCACGCGCGCATTGGGATTGCCCATGCGAAAGCCGCCTTCCGGCGTGATCGACACGACCTGCGTCCAATCGCGAACCGCGGGCCTGGCCGCCGGAGCGGCCTTTCGAGCCTGGGCGTCCGCCACGGCCGAGGCGCCGACGACCGCCGCTGCCGCAGCCGCGATCAGAATGCCCCGTATCATCCGCCGACGGCTTTCCGAAGCGCCGGCTCAACCTGGGGCCAGATTTCACCGGGCGTGAGATCGACCAGCTCGCCGTTGATGAAGAATGTCGGGGTTCCAGTGACTTTATACTCGCTGGAGCCGGTGCTGGTGACGTTCATCAGCTGCTGCAGCGACTGCTGATTGGCGAGGCAGGAGGAAATCTGCGCTTCGGGCATGCCGCGTTGCCGGAAGAACTGGTCCATGCCCGTGGCTTGCACCAACGCAGGGATCTGCTGCTGCGGCTGCATAGCCCCGAGCTGCTGCTGCTGGGCGGGCGACAAGGCCTGGAGCTTACCGAGCCAGTTGCGCTGATCGGCGTAGAGCTGATCGGTGAGCTGGAAGAAGGTCTGCGGTCCGCGGCATTGAAGCAGCATGAAGATGCCGAGATCGGTCGGGAAGATCATAAAGGGCCGGTATTCCCAGCTCACTCGCCCGGTTCGCACGTAATTGTTGCGCAGCGCCTCGCCCGCCGCTTCCTCGAATTCGGCGCAATGGCCGCAGCTGATCGAGGCATATTCGACGAGCTTCACAGGAGCGTTCGGATTGCCCATTCGATAGCCGCCCTCCGGGGTCTGCTGGACGATCTGGGTCCAATCCCCGCCGTTCGGAGCGGGCACCGCCGGCGCGGGCGTCCCTCGGCCTGCCGACTTGCCTGCGCCGTTGCCGCTTTCACCGCCGCATCCGGAGAGAAGAAGCGCCAGCGCAATCGCGCCGGTGGAGATCGATGCTTTCATGTCACCTCGCCAATTTGCCGACGACCGGGATCGTCATCATGTCCTTCGGGCCGCCTTCGCTTGCCGCGACGCCCCGCGCAAGAGCTTCCAGGACCTGGCGGAGCTCGGGATCCGCAATCTCGCGCAGGCTGTCGCCGAGATCCGCCGGTATTTCGGCGCCCTCATCACACCCTCTGTGGGACGGTGCAGCCCCGAAAGGGCGAAGCGAGGGCGGCGCGACGCGCGAATTGGCCTTGGCAAGCTGAACGACGCCTTGCTTGAAGGCGACGCGGGCGACGGCGCCGTAGCCGAAGAAGCGGTTCACCCGCTCAATAATGACCGGCGCGACATGCTGCATCATCGGCGCGTGCGCGCCTTCGACGACGAGCGTCAGCACCCCGTCCGACTTGCGCCCGACCGGGAAGCGGATCGATTCCGGGGAGGAGACGCCGGCGTAACGCTCGCCGACAATCTCCTTCCAGCGGCTGACGATCGACGATTGGACGAAGCCGAAGCGGCGAAATGCGGCGCCGCCAATCGCGGGCAGCATGTCGGAAACGGCGCGCGCGCGCAGCGAGCGGCGCGGCTCTTCCGCCCCCTTTTTCTTGTTCCCGCCCGATTTAACCATGAGCGGCAGCATGGCATAGGCGGGCCATGTCAGTCGATGCATCAAATTCGCTCCTCCACTGGTATGCTGTGGATAAAAGGGCGCTTCCCTGGCGCGCCGTCGCCGGGGAAAGGCCGGACCCTTACCGCGTCTGGCTTTCCGAGGTGATGCTTCAGCAGACCACGATCGCCGCGGTGCGGCCTTATTTCGAGAAATTCACCGCGACATGGCCGTCCGTCGAGGCCCTGGCTGCGGCGGATGAGGCGGAGGTGATGACGGCCTGGGCCGGCCTTGGTTATTATGCCCGCGCTCGCAACCTCGTCGCCTGCGCGCGCAAGGTGGCGCGGGAGCATGGCGGCCGCTTCCCGAGCAGCGAGGCCGAGCTCAAGAAGCTGCCCGGCATCGGCCGCTACACCGCAGCCGCCATCGCCGCGATCGCCTTCGGCCGGCGCGCAGTCGTCGTCGACGGCAATGTCGAACGCGTGGTGTCGCGGCTGTTCGCGGTGAAGGAGCCGCTGCCGTCTTCGCGGTCGAAGCTCTACGCGCTCACCGACGGCATCACCCCTTCGGGATCGTGCGGCGATTTTGCGCAGGCGATGATGGACCTTGGGGCCACCATCTGCACGCCTCGTAGTCCGTCCTGCCATATCTGCCCGCTTGCCGCTGATTGCCGGGCGAGGCTTGAAGCCAGGCCCGAGGCTTACCCGGTGAAAGCGCCCAAACAGAGCAAGCCGCGAAGGCAGGGCGTGGCCTATTGGCTGCAGCATCAGGATCACGTGCTGCTCGTCCGCAGGCCCGCCACGGGTCTGCTGGGCGGGATGCTGGCCCTGCCAAGCGGCGACTGGTCTGGGGAGGCTGGGCTGGGCGTGGCCGGGCCGGGCGAGGGAGCGCCGAGCGCGGTGGACTGGGAAGAGGCCGGCGCGGTGGAGCACGTCTTCACCCACTTCGCGCTCAACCTTCGCCTCCTCTGTGCGGAAGCCAGCCAGCGCTGCGACGGCATCTGGTGGCCGATCGAACGGCTCGAGGATGCGGGCCTTCCTTCAGTTTTCGCCAAGGCAGCCGCTCGGGCGGCGGATTGGCAGCGGGCGGCGTGAGCATCCCCACTGGCTTCACTGGCTCTGTGATCGATCGCGCCGACCATCTCCGCCTCGACGAGGC
>JALYGI010000336.1 GCA_030777185.1 Pseudomonadota bacterium | reverse complement strand
GTGATGGCCGGCGCGCACTGCATCGCAATCGAATGCCAGGAAAGCCGCGTCGAAAAGCGGCTCGCAACCAGGTATCTGGACCGCCGCGCGACTTCGTTGGACGAGGCGCTCGGGATCATCCGCAATGCTGCCGAGCCCACCTCCGTCGGCCTGCTTGGAAATGCGGCGGAGATCCTGCCGGAGATGGTCGCGCGCGGCATCAAGCCGGATGCTCTCACCGATCAGACCTCCGCGCACGACCCGGTGAACGGCTATCTGCCGATCGGCTGGAGCGTCGAGCAATGGTTGGAGATGCGTGAGCGCGACCCGCGGGCGGTCGAAGCGGCGGCAAGAAAATCGATGGCGGTGCATGTCGATGCAATGCTCGCCTTACGCGCCATGGGCGTTCCGACCTTCGATTACGGCAACAACATCCGCCAGGTGGCAAAGGACGAGGGCGTGGAACATGCCTTCGATTTCCCGGGCTTCGTTCCCGCTTATGTCCGCCCGCTCTTCTGCCGCGGCATTGGCCCTTTCCGCTGGTGCGCACTGTCGGGAGATCCGGAGGACATCTACCGCACCGATGAAAAGGTGAAGGAGCTGATCCCCGACGATCCGCACCTTCATCGCTGGCTCGACATGGCGCGTGAGCGGATCGCCTTCCAGGGTCTTCCGGCGCGCATCTGCTGGGTGGGACTTGGGCAAAGGCACCGGCTCGGCCTCGCTTTCAACGAGATGGTCGCGCGGGGCGAACTCAAGGCGCCGATCGTGATCGGCCGCGATCATCTCGACAGCGGCTCGGTCGCCAGCCCCAATCGCGAGACCGAGGCGATGAAGGACGGCTCCGATGCGGTGTCCGACTGGCCGCTCCTCAACGCGCTCCTCAACACCGCCAGCGGCGCGACCTGGGTCTCGCTCCATCATGGCGGCGGCGTTGGCATGGGCTATTCGCAGCATGCCGGGATGGTGATTGTCGCCGATGGGACGGCGGCGGCCGCCCGCAGGCTTGAGCGGGTCCTTTGGAACGATCCCGGCACGGGCGTTATGCGCCATGCGGATGCCGGTTACGAAGTTGCGATCGCCTGCGCGCGCGAGCAGGGCCTCGACCTGCCGATGGTGCGCTGATGGAGCCGGTCATTCTGAAGCCTGGCTCCGTCACCCTGGCCGAGCTTCGGGCCATCTGGAACGGCGCTCCGGTCGAGCTCGACGGAGCCGCGGCTGCGGTGATCGACGAGGCGGCGGATGCCGTCGGCAGGATCGTCCAGTCCGGCCGGACCGTTTATGGCGTCAACACCGGCTTCGGCCTTCTCGCCCAGACCCGCATCCCCGACGAGCGCCTGCTCGACCTCCAGCGCAATCTTGTCCTCTCGCACAGCTGCGGGCTTGGAGCGGCGCTTTCCGATCGCATCACCCGTTTGATCATGGTGCTGAAGGTGATCGGACTTGCCCGGGGCCATTCCGGCGTCCGCAGGATGGTGGTGCACCGCCTGCTGGTCATGCTCGAAGCCGGCGCGCTGCCGGTGATCCCGTCCCAGGGCTCGGTCGGCGCCTCCGGCGACCTTGCGCCGCTTGCGCATCTCAGCGCCGCGCTGATCGGCGAAGGCAGCGTGAAGATGGGCGAAGAGATCCTCCCGGCGACCGCGGCTCTTGCCCGGCTGGGACTGGAGCCGCTCGTGCTCGGGCCCAAGGAAGGGCTGGCACTGATCAACGGAACGCAGGTGTCGACGGCGATTGCGCTCGACACGCTCTTCACCGCCGAACGCGTCTTTGCTTCGGGGCTGGTCGGCGGCGCACTCTCCACCGACGCCCTCAAGGGCACGGACGCAGCTTTCGACCCACGCCTCCACGCGGTTCGCGGTCAGCCCGGGCAGATCGCCGTCGCGGCCGCGCTGAAGAGCCTGCTGGACGGGAGCGAGATCAAGGCCTCGCATTCGGATTGCGGCAAGGTGCAGGACCCCTACAGCTTCCGCTGTCAGCCGCAGGTGATGGGCGCCTGCCTCGATCTCCTCCGCAATGCTGCGCGAACGCTCGAGATCGAAGCCAATGCGGTAAGCGACAACCCGATCATCTTCCCCGACGCCGACGACGCGGTTTCAGGAGGCAACTTCCATGCACAGCCGGTGGCGTTCGCCGCCGACATGCTGGCGATGGCGATGTGCGAGGTCGGCTCGATCTCGGAGCGGCGGACGGCCGTGCTGGTCGATCCCAAG
>JALYGI010000335.1 GCA_030777185.1 Pseudomonadota bacterium | reverse complement strand
CTCTTCGGGTGCGCGCCCGTTTAAACCAGGCGAGGAATGAGCCTTCTTCTGCCGGGGAGGGCGGGAGCCGGCCCCACATTGGGTACCCCACCGGCCGGTGCCTCCAGACGACGCGGTAACCTTGCGGAACGGGGCCCCACGGTCCGCCGGCGTTTCGGATCAAGTAGCACGAACAGCGCCTGCAACGTCCGAAGTACAAGCCGTCATTCCAGACTTCTTCTGGAGCGGGAGCATGAAGTCCGATCCGGCACAGAAGGCTCATATTCCCTCCAACCCCATCTGAGGGAGCGAAAGCAGATTCCAACCTGTTTCACCGATCGTCAAGTGGCCAGGCACCTGTTTCGAAGACATTCTCATCCTCCCTTGTCGAGCTCAATCATTCGCCAGGTGCAGCACGTTCCGAAAGGCGCGCCGATTTGTCGCCACGCTGGATGGCATCGGCGCCGCGACGCTCATCAATCCGCAGCACAAGGCCAGAAGGGCGCTGATCGCAGTCATGCGAAGGGGGTAATCGACGCTGCTATGGACGAGGATCGCTGCAGAGGCGATGGTCGCTGCCCGCGCGAAAGCATCAGCATGTTGTGAATTTCTCCACACTGCAATGGTTCGCCTGCTCCACCACAGCATGAAAGCGCCGAGCAGCGCCAATCCCGGCGCGCCCGTCTCTAGTGCGAGCTCGAGATAGTCATTGTGGGCGTGGTTCATGTAGGTCCCGTCGACGAGCGCCGGGTCCTCGTAGCGTGGGTAGACGTTGACGAATGTGCCGATGCCGGAGCCGAACGGAGCAAACTCGGCAGCCGCCTGCAAGGTTCTCGGCCAGGCGCTGTAGCGCGTGATCAGCTGGTTCGGTGGCTTGGCTTCCAGGAGATCGTTGCCCAATGGCCCAATCAAAGCCGCTGTTGTGGAGGCCGCTCCGGCCGCCGCCACGAGAAGCCAGCACCAGCCCGGCACTTGGCGTCGATCGAAGCGGATCATCAACAGGCTGGCGGCAGCAACCGGCACGATAAGCGCCAGACCGGCGAGCGAGTTGTTGATGGCGAGGCCGATCAGGATGAAAATGGCAGCCAACCCGGTTGCAATCAGAACGCCCGCCCGGTTCCGATCAGTCCTGCGCTCGCGCTTTGCCCGCGCGAAAAGGGCGGCGGCGAAAGGCGCGGTCACCAGAAGGAGGGTGGCCATGTGGTTGGAGTTGGCGAAGAAGCCAGTCATCGCCCCCTCGTTCGTTATCCGGTAAGGATACCAGTCCGACCCGCCGATGACCTGGCGAGTGCCGAGCAGCACACCCACTATGGTGAGGCCGATCAGGAGCCACGCCGCCCATGATCTTCGGTACGCGCCCAATCTGAGGAAGCTGATCACGATTGCGATCGGCGGCAGCAGCCAGATGCTCGAGCTCACGGTTTGATAAGGGGCGAGGGAGATCGGAAGCCAGGGCGGCAGTTGCCCCACCAGATGGTAAGCTTCGGCGGCATCGTCCCGGCCTGGAAGCTGTGTCCACAATCCCGGCGGCAACGGAATGAGCTGAACTGCGATGATGAGAAGTAGAAGGAGGATGAGGGCTACGAGCTCACGGCCGGCGGGCGTGATTTCGGCAGGCTTGCCCGCTGCCAGAGCCCAAAACAATATGGCGATGCCGAGCAGCTGGAGCAGGAGGTTACCGCCATATGCCACCGAGCTTCCGCCGAGAAGCACGCACAGCGCCAGGTAACCGGTGGTGACCGCAGGGCTGATCAAGCGCTTCATGAGAGCCGCCTGATATCCACCGCCCGAAACCTGACGCTTTCGGTGCTGGAAAATTCAGGCGGCTTCCCGATCAGGGCGAGCCACTGGCCTTTGCAGCCAGCAGGAACAACGAAGTCGGAGGCAAGCTGCTTCGTGGCGGATGACACGTCGCCAAGTGGCAAGTTCATAAGCTCCGAACGGCCCTGCATGCACTTGACCCGCCACGCCAGAGCGCTTTTGCGGATAGGCCCATTGCCGGTGAGCGTAACGCTGAGCCGATACTGCCCAGGAGTGAGTACCAGAAGCTGCCGCGCCAGTTCGCTTCCTTCCCGCCGATAATAACTGACGTCGAGGCCCTGGTCGGTGCCAAGCTCGGCGACTCCGGCGCCTCCTTGGGAAAGCTGCCAGCCGAACGGACCGGGCCGAAGCGAGCGGGGAAACGATCCATCCCGCACCAGCGTCCGCCATGAACCCGGTTTTTCACCGTTGAAGCCGAGCCAAAGACGATAGGCCCGGTCGACCTGACCGGCATCAACCAGCCGATCGACGAGCGGCATCTGCCAGCCCTCGGGTGCGCCTTTGTGCCCGGTCCCTTTGGTCTTGTCGGCAATCTGGACGACCAAATCGGGGTTGGTTCCGTTCTGGACCAGGTGCGCGAGGAGCGCTTGGCGAACATCGGGATCGGCCTTCAAGGCACGACCGACGTGGCTCGCTGCACCCGGACTCTGCGCGAGATAAGCCAGCTGCGGGACGAACAGGTCGCCTGCTCCATTCGGGACGAGCCGAATAAGCGCGGCAAGCTCGACCGCAGCTTCGCTGAAGCGGCCGCTCTTTACGTAAAGGTCCAGCAGATAGGCGCGGACCAGCGGCGACCGGGGATTGCGGCGCCGGGCTTCGATCAGCAGCGGTTCCGCGCGCCTCGCGTCGCCCCGGTTTGCCGCTGCGGCACCCGCGAGAAGCATTGGTTCCAAGGCGAGCGGCGCGGCCGGAGCGGCTGCAAGCGCGGAGCGCAAGCTTTGCCGGGTGGCAAGGCCTTGCTGC
>JALYGI010000334.1 GCA_030777185.1 Pseudomonadota bacterium | reverse complement strand
AGCGGGAACCGCACCGCCGCTTTCCCGCCCGGCGATGCCCAGAAGCTGATCCTGCCGAGCCCATCCGGCGCAATACGCATGAATTCGAAGGCGCTTGCCTTGTCTCCCTTGCCCGAGCGGTTGGTGCCGAGCATCATGTCCCCGCGCGGGCTTGTCCAATGCTCCTCGGTCCAGCCGTCCTTGCCCTGGCTGATCCATGCGCCGGACAGCCAGCCGAAATCCGCCACGCTTGGCGCCGGCGCCGCAGCCACCGTGCCGAAACCGATCAGCGCCAGAACCGCCACTCGCCGCATCTGAGATCCCCTCCCTCGCCTATCCTGGAAGCATGCTATTCCGGCTTGCCCTGCGCCGGAAGCGGCGGCTTTTGCGATCGCCAAAGAAGCAGCCCGCCGCCGATGATCAGGGCTGCGCCGCCAAGGCTGACCAGGTCCGGCGCGTCGCCGAACCACATCCAGCCGAGCGCCGCTGCGACAAGCAGCTGCACATAGGTCATCGGCGAAACGAGCGCCGCCCCTGCATGCGTCGTGGCCCAATAGATCATTAGGTGACCGATGGAGGCGGTGAATGCCACCAGGGCGCACTTCGCGATCACTACGCTGCTTGGAAAGGGCACGGCGAAAGCCGGCCCGCCGACCGCCGCGAGCGTCGCCGCCGCCACCAGCAGCATGGGCGCCGCCACCAAGGCCAGCACGAACTGCATCACAAGCACCGGCGCGTCCCCGGCCGACTTGCGGTTGAAGATGATCAGCCACGCCATTCCGAGCGCGGCCCCGAGCGGGTAGAGAGCGGCCGCGCCCAGTGCCAGGAAATTGGGCCTCAGCACGATCAGCACCCCGGCAAAGGCAAGTCCGATCGCCGCCCAGGCCGCTCGCGGCACCCGCTCACGAAGCACCAGGCCGGAGAGGATCGCGGTCAAAATCGGGCTGGTGAACTGGATCGCGGTTGCGTCGGCCAGCGGCATCGCCATCACGGCCAGGAAGAAGCAGATCGTCGCCAGGCTCACCGCCGCGCCGCGGCCGAGCTGCAGCCAGGGCCGCGGGAAGACGAAACCCGCCCGGCCGTGCCGAAGAGCAACGGCGGCCGCCAGCCCGATCGCCCCGAAATTGTATCTCAGCGCCGAGACCGCCGGTGCCGGCCACGCGCCTGCGATCGACTTCACCACCGCATCGCCGACGGCCAGGATGAAGAAGCCGGCAAGCGCGATGAGCAGGGCTTTTCCGACACTTGCCTTATGCTCCGCCCGCATCCGCTTCCTCGTAACCGGCTGCTCCCATCCCGCCCGGTTAGGCAATTGTCAAAGTTTCCGGCCTATTCACCACCCTTCAAGAGGTGTTTCGGCACATCAAAGGGTGAGGTTCGCCAGCAGATGAGCGCATTCGGACGACGCAGTGGGCCCGGGGGAACGGGTGGGCGGCCATCATTCGGCGTTGCGCGCCCGATGAAGGGCGGCGGCGGAGCGCCGCCTCCGATTGAAGGCGGCAACCAGTTCCCGCCGATCGATCCATTTCCAATGGGCGGCGACGATTACGATTCGATGGAGCCCCAGCAGCACGAATCGATGACCCGCCTGGCCGACCGTATGGCCGCGCCCGCCGGAGAATCTTCCAACAAGGCCGAAGGCTTCGAAGCTTCGATCCACCGCATCAAGGAGCAGGTCCTTCCCCGCCTGCTCGAGCGCGTCGACCCGGAAGCCGCGGCCACGCTCTCCAAGGAGGAGCTCGCAGAGGAATTCCGCCCGATTATCGGTGAGGTGCTCGCCGAGCTTAAGATCAACCTCAACCGGCGCGAGCAGTTCGCGCTCGAAAAGGTGCTGGTCGACGAGCTGCTGGGCCTTGGCCCCTTGGAGGAGCTCCTCAGCGATCCTGACGTCAGCGACATCATGGTGAACGGTCCCAACCAGACCTTCATCGAAAAGCGCGGCAAGCTCGAGGTCGCGAGCATCCAGTTCCGCGACGAGGAGCATCTGTTCCAGATCGCGCAGCGGATCGTGAACAAGGTCGGCCGCCGTATCGACCAGACGACGCCGCTCGCCGACGCCCGCCTTCAGGACGGCAGCCGCGTCAACGTCATCATCCCGCCGCTGTCGCTTCGCGGCACCGCCATCTCGATCCGTAAATTCTCCGAAAAGCCGATCACGCTCGACATGATGCGCGGCTTCGGTTCGATGTC
>JALYGI010000333.1 GCA_030777185.1 Pseudomonadota bacterium | reverse complement strand
CGGCTCGGCGCCCTGGACGTGCTCGAGCGGTATCTGAGCTATCTTCGCAACATCGTCGACGATGCCAAGGGCGGCCACATCCAGCCGCTCTACGCGGTCTCGGGCGAGGCAACGCTGGAAGAATGGGAGGCCGAGGGCCTGGCCGGCTATCGCGGCATGGGTCCGGTCCGCGTCGGCAACGCCGCCTATACCCAGATCCAGCACGATGCCTATGGGCAAATCATCCTTTCCAACGTCCAAGCGTTTTTCGACGAGCGGCTGTTCCGTCAGGCGACGGCGGAGGACTTCGCCTCGCTCGAAAAAGTCGGCGAGCGAGCCTGGGCGATGCACGCTCAGCCCGATGCCGGACTTTGGGAATTCCGCACCCGCACGTCGGTCCATACCTACAGCTCGGTGATGAGCTGGGCCGCCTGCGACCGGCTTGCCAACGCCGCCGGGGTGCTCGGCCTGGAAGAGCGCGCCGCGCTCTGGGCCAAGCGGGCGAGGGCCATTCGCGAAACCATCGAGCGGGAGGCCTGGTACGAGCCGGAGCGCCGCTTCGCCGCTACTTTCGGCGGGGACGAGCTTGATGCGAGCCTGCTCCAGCTTATCGACATGCGCTTCCTGGATCCCTCCGACGAGCGCTTCCGAGCCACGTTCGAAGCGGTCGAGAGGGAGCTTCGCAAAGGCGAGCACATGCTCCGTTATGCCGCTGAAGACGATTTCGGCCTGCCGGAAACCGCCTTTAACTTCTGCACCTTCTGGCTGATCGAGGCGCTCCACATCGTCGGGCGCAGCGAGGAAGCGCGAGATCTTTACGAAAAGACGCTCCAGCGCCTCACGCCCGCCGGCCTGCTGTCGGAGGACACCGACTTCCACAGCGGAGAATTGTGGGGAAACTATCCGCAAACTTATTCGCTGGTCGGGCTGATCAACTGTGCAGTCCTCCTCTCCCGGCCCTGGAGCTCGATCCGATGAGCCGCCTTATCGTCATCTCCAACCGCGTCTCGGCGCCACGGCCGGACGACCCCAAGGGCGCCCAGGGCGGGCTCTCTGTCGCGCTCGCCGCGGCGCTGCGCGAATATCGCGGCATCTGGTTCGGCTGGTCGGGCAACAAGGTCGATGAATTCACCGGCCATATCGATCTTCAGCGGCATGGCGGGGTCACCACCGCGACGATCGACCTCGAAGCCCAGGACGTCGAGGAATATTATAACGGTTACGCCAACCGCACGCTCTGGCCGCTCTTCCACTACCGCATCGACCTTGCCGAATATGATCGAAGCTTCGCCGGCGGCTACGAGCGCGTGAACGAGCGCTTTGCCGAGACGGCGAGCCCCTTGATCGAGCCGGACGACCTCGTCTGGGTGCACGATTATCACCTGATTCCCTTGGGCGCGCAGCTCCGCGAGCGCGGCCTCAGGAACAGGATGGGATTCTTCCTCCACATCCCGTTTCCGCCCTCACGCCTGATGGTTTCGCTGCCCTTCCACGAAGGGCTGGTGCTCTCGCTGCTGGCCTATGACGTGATCGGCTTCCAGACCGAGGAATGGCTCGAAAGTTTCCGTCATTATGTCGAGCGCGAGCTTGGCGGCCATTGCGAGCCGGACGGGACGATCCATGTCGGGGACCGCTCGGTTCACGCCGCCGCCTACCCGATCGGGATCGACTATCAGGAGTTTTGCCAAGCGGCGACCAGCGAGCGGGCGACGCAGGCCTATGACCGGTTGAAGAAGAGCGCGGATGGCCGGCACACGATCATCGGCGTCGATCGGCTTGATTATTCCAAGGGGATGGAGGAACGCTTCCTCGGCTATCGCCGCTTCCTGGAGGAGCATGGCGATTGCCGGGGCAAGCTGTTCCTGCTCCAGATCGCGCCGCCGTCGCGCGGCGAGGTCCATACCTACGAAATCATCCGCGAGGATCTCGACGAGCTTTCCGGCCGGATCAACGGCGAGTTCGCCGAAGTCGATTGGGTGCCGATCCGCTACGTCAACCAGGGTTATGCGAGGGAGGATCTGGCGGGCTTCTACCGCGCCGCCGAGATGGCGCTGGTTACGCCCCTGCGCGACGGCATGAACCTCGTCGCCAAGGAATATGTCGCCGCGCAGGACCCTGATAATCCCGGGGTGCTCATCCTCTCCCGCTTCGCTGGCGCCGCGCTGCAAATGAAGGACGCGATCCTGATC
>JALYGI010000332.1 GCA_030777185.1 Pseudomonadota bacterium | reverse complement strand
ACTCGCGCCAGAGCTGCCGCCCGCTTCGGCATAACCGGCCACAGCGGAGTTCGATCACCGTCTCCTTAGCCGCCATTCTTCCGCATCCATGTCGCAAAGATATCCGGCCAGCTCGATCCCGGAAGATCCTTGGGCAAGTGCAGACCATAACCATGCCCGCCGGCCGCGAACAGATGCGCCTCGACCGAAACCTTGGCCGCCCGGCAGGCGGCAATCCAGTCGAGGCTGTTTTCGGGCGCAACCACCGGATCGTCGAGCGAGTGGACCAGGAAGCAGGGCGGCGTCTCGGCAGTCACGCGAAGCACGGGCGATCGGGCCTCCACCAGCTCCGGCGGCGGGTTTCGGCCCAGCAATGGTGTTCCGGACTCCGGCCGCCCCCTCCAATATTTGAGACTCGTTACCGGATAGATGAGGCCGGCGAAGGCCGGACGAGCGGGAAGCCGGTCGGCCTCGTCCACAGCCGCGTAGGTCCGCTCGCCAAAAGCTGTGGCGAGATCGGCGGCAAGGTGGCCGCCGGCCGAAAAGCCGATCACGCCGAGCCGGCCCGGCTCGATGTTGAAGCCCCTCGCCCGCGCCCGGATCAAGCGCATTGCCCGCTGCGCATCCTGCAGCGGAACCAGGTGCCGGTCGCTCCAGCCCTCGCCCGGCAACCGGTAGACGAGCACGAACACCGTGGTCCCGGCCGCGTTGAAGCGTTGCGCGACATCGATGCCCTCATTCTGGACGGAGAGGAATTCATAACCTCCGCCCGGCAGCGACAGCAAAGCCGATCCATCGGGCTTGGCCGGACGGAAGACGTGGAGCTCGGCCTGGCTGACGCCCCTCAGCCAAAGCTCGCGCGCACCCTTCGGGCCGTTCATCGTCGGGTTTGGCGCCGGCAGCTTGGCGGGAGTGCCGGGTGCCGTTTTCGGCCACAGCTTGTAGACCTCCTGCGACGGCCAAGCAGGCGCGTCAGGATCGCCCGCCGCGGGCGTCGGCGGGTCTCCCCATTGCGCCGCTGCCGCCGTGGCGCTGATCAGTCCCGCTCCCAAAGCCCCTCCGAGCCCCAAAGCCCCTCCAAGCAAAGTCCGCCGATCGATAGCCATTCTGTTCGCCCCCGCTTGCCGACCGTTTTCCGGCGGCTATTGTTAGCGCTAACCAGCCACGCTCTCAAAGCGGGAATCCAGGGGAGAAGATATGCTGACGCGGCGCGACATGCTCCTTTCGGGCACGGCCCTGCTGGCGTCGTGCTCCGCGCCGACTTCGCTCCGGCAGCCGCGGAGCACGAAGTTCGTCACACGGCAGGACCAGTTTTTCTTGGCGGGCGGGCAGCGATACCGGTTCGTCGGATCGAACATGTGGTACGCCGCTTATCTGGGCGCCAAGGCGGCGTTCGGGGACCGCGACCGGCTGCGCCGCGAGCTCGACGCGCTTGCCGAGCTGGGCGTCGACAATCTCCGCTTGCTCGGCTCGTCCGAACTCTCGCCGCTCAAGAATTCGATCACTCCTGCCTTTCGGACGGAAGGCCCCACCTACAACGAAACGCTGCTTCAAGGCCTCGACTTCGCGCTTGCGGAAATGGGCAGGCGCGACATGCGCGCCGTCATCTACCTCACCAACTTCTGGGAATGGTCGGGGGGGATGATGACCTACCTCTACTGGACGAATGGAGGCAAATATCTGAACATGAACGACCCGGCCCATCCGTGGCCGGAATTCCCCGATTTCAACGCCAGCTTCTACACAAGCGGCAAGGCAATCGGGCTTTACCATGATTATGTCCGCGCCGTGGTTTCGCGGACGAACTCCATCACCGGCACCCGCTATGCCGACGATCCCACCATCATGTCCTGGCAGCTGGCGAACGAGCCGCGCCCGGGCGGCAGCGACGCCGTCGCGCGGCCCAATCTTCCCGCATTCTACGCCTGGGTCTCCGCCACCGCCCGGCTGATCAAGTCCATTGACCGCAACCATCTGGTCTCCACCGGCAGCGAAGGGCTCAAAGGCTGCATCGAGAGCGAGGCCTGCGTCATCGCGGCGCACCAGCCGGCGGAGATCGATTACCTCACCGCCCACATCTGGCCGCTCAACTGGAGCTGGGTGGATTCAAAGGACCTGCCAAGCACCTATGCGGCAGGAGAAGCGAAGGTGCGGGACTATATCGCGCAGCATATCCGCCAGGCCGCGCAGCTGAACAAGCCTCTCGTGATCGAGGAATTCGGCTTCCCGCGGAACGGCGGTTTGTTCGATCGACAAACCCCGACCACGTACAGGCATCGCTTCTACGGTCTCATCTATGACGCGGTGCTGGCAAGCGCCGCCAGCGGCGGGCCGCTCGCGGGCTCCAACTTCTGGGCTTGGGGAGGCGAAGGCCGCGCCAGCGCGCCCGACCATAAGTTCAGGCCGGGCGACACCTCCTATCTCGGCGACCCTCCGCACGAGCCGCAGGGCTGGTACAGCGTCTTCGACAGCGATACGAGCACCAAGGCCCTGATCCGCTCGCACGCCAATGCGCTGGCCGCTCTGGCCTGACGCGCCGACCTTCTTTGCAAGGACGCTGAACGGATCAGCGTGCTGCTGACCGGATCACGCGTTGTTCGAACATCTGCTTGAGCAGCTTCTCATCGTGAAAGCGGTCACGAAGACGTTCGGGCTCGAAGCCCCTGACGGCGGCCAGCGCGGCGACGCGGCCATTGCCATTGCGAAGCGTGTTGGGAAGGACGCGGGCGATCGGGTCGGAAAAGGCCTCGTCCGGACTGACGATCGTCCAGCCGCGGGCCCTCAGCGCCTTCACGAGATCGCCGATGAACAGCGCCTGGAGATCGTTTTCATGAGCGAGCAGCACGTGAGCAGGTGATCGTCCAAGCGCTTCAAGAGCCAGCTTGTCGTAGGTGTCGACGGCGTTCAGCATCACATCGAGATACATCTGGCGAAGAGCGTCCATGTCGATGTCGCGGCCGGCTTGCTTCGCCTCGCGCGCGAGATTGACGATCGCCCAGTCCCAGGTGTCCACCGTCACATAGGCGTTCATCAGCTTCCGCCGCGCAAGCCCTGCTCTTACCGCGTCTCGGCGCGCCGCGTCCGGGCTCTCGTTGAGGAAGGGATAGCGGAACCACGGCCGCACATTGTTGAAGCGGGCGAGGCGCCTGCTCGCCCGGTCGATATCCGCCAGATAGGCTGCCGCATCCATGTCTTTCAGCCACTTGTGGCTGTGCGAGTGGTTCCCGAGAAGATGACCGGCAGCCGCATAGGCTCGGATCCGTGCCTCGCCGGCACTATCCTTGATGTTGCCGGTGGTGACGAAGATTGCCGCCTGGGGAACGTCCGCTTCTTTCAGCGCGGCTATGAGCCGGCGCGTGCGCTCGGCACCCTCGAAGAAGGGTCCATCCGGTAACGGCGCGTCGTCGAACGTGAGCGCAATGCGTTTGCGAGGCTGCTCGGCCGCCGCGGCGGTGGAGCTCGCGATGATGAACAGCCATGTCAGCAGAAGTTGGACAAGGAGTTTCACGGCAGGCCTCGCAGGAACATGGGCCGACACGTTAGCGGAATGAGCGTTGCGAGCAAAAACTCATCGTCCTCACCGGCCCGACCATAGCCGATCACCCAAGAACATTCCTGATCAGCCGTTTCGATCAGAAGCGCCTCGCCTATCTACCCAAGGGGCGACCGCGGGGAACGGCCAGCGAGTGCTGCGGAGGGCCGCATAGCTGCCGTAACTGGCCACCGCGAAAGGCACGACGTAGGTGAGTATCAGCTTCCAAATGACCGGGTGCGTGCCGCCCAGCAGCGCGTCTCCTTGGTTGATCAGGTTCAAGGCGGTGCCGACGATCAGGGCCACGACGAGCGATCGCCGGACGGCAGGGAATGCGAAGGTTTGCTTCAGCGCTTCGGTTGGAGACATCCACCCTTGCTGCCATGCCGATCCCCGGCGGTCACGCTGAATGTCCGCTTGCGGCTGCTGTGAGCTCGTCTCAGTCTAACGCGATACGGGGACGCTCGTCCTGGACTGCGGGGAATGTCCGCGATCGACGCGCTGAACCGATTGCGAACTGGCGCTTTATTAGCCGCAGAGCTCGGATGCGATCAGCCGGGGATAGAAGGAGTTATCATGAAGTCAGTCGCCGAGCAGAGCGTCGCCGAATTGGGCGGGCCGGTGAGCGTCCTCAGCCGCCAGAAGCGCGATCATATCAAATTGGATCAGTTGCTGGACCGGCTCGGCGAAAGTCGGACCGGGGAGGAGGAGGCGATACTCCTCAATATCTATCGGCTGGTATTCCCGCACGCTCATGCAGAGGAAACTGTCCTGT
>JALYGI010000331.1 GCA_030777185.1 Pseudomonadota bacterium | reverse complement strand
CGACTGCACTCTGAATTGGGCGGCGATCGCTCGGTTTTCGTCGACGTTGACCTTGGCGAGCTTCACCCCGCGCGCCGCGTAATCGGCTGCGACTTTCTCGAGCACCGGCGTCAGCTGCTTGCACGGGCCGCACCACTCGGCCCAGAAATCGAGGATCACGAGCGACGTCATCGACGGCTCGATCACGTCCCGCTTGAAAGCCTCCAATGCCTCGCGCTCGGCGGCGCTCATGCCAAGGGTCGCCAACCTTACACTCCTCTCAGACGCACGGATCGTGAGGGCCCTATGTGGTATGTGGTTCGAGTCTGCCAAGCCCAGGCTTTGGGGCTTGCGGGGCCGAAGAGCCCATGCTAGCAGCCGCCGCCTTACCTCAGCCGGCCGCGCCATGCGCATCCGGCTCAGCTGCAGAGCGGGCGTAGCTCAGGGGTAGAGCACAACCTTGCCAAGGTTGGGGTCGAGGGTTCGAATCCCTTCGCCCGCTCCAGAATCGCTCTGTCCCGCCCGTGTCCGGCCCGGACACGTGGGTGCCAGAAACGCACCTAACACATGGGTGACAACCTCGCGCCGAACGGGTTGTTGATGGTTTGCAGGGTGTTTTCCAACGGTTCGCTTGCTCCGTCCGCGGCCAACAACAGACGCTATATCAGCATCGATATGACGTTCCCGAAGTTATGCATCACGATCGGAAGCAGCACGCTACCGGTCCGCAACGCCAGCCAAACGCCGATGAACGAGGGAAGCGTCGTTAACGCCATGACGAGCGGGTCGAATGAGAACTGGCCGTCCGAGAAGCCGAACGCGTGCACCATGCCAAATAGCAGGCATGACAGGACAGCGCCCCAGCCCCAATCGACGCCAAGGAATCGCACCCGGCCCGCAAACGCCCGGTAAAGGGCGTAGAGCAGGATGCCGCGATAGAATGATTCCTCCTCCAGCCCCGGCATGGTGAGTTGGAACGCTATGTCTTCGCTGCTCGCCGGGTCGCTCGAGAATGCCACCGCGATCGCGACGAAGAATGCGCAGTAAAGCACCAGGACGGGCAGGGCGGCTTTGAGGCTTCCCGGTGCCTGCGCGAGCGTCAGGCCGACGCGGCGCCATCCGAACATCGGAAGCGTCGCGATCGCTAGCGTGGCGGCGAAGGCGAGCAGCTTGCCCTGCCAATTCCAGTCGCTCTCCGGCAGCAGATTGGGCATCGTCCCGTAAACTCGGGTGAGAAGCGTGTCGTTGATCGCCACGAGGAGGGCGGCGATCAGCAGCCAGCGCGGCGCGAACCGCTCGCGGTCCAGGATTCCGATCAATCCTCCTGCGAGCAGCAGGAGCAAGAGGGTTCCACCAAGTCCGATCAGGCCGTTCACATCATGGCCTCTGACACCTCCTCAGCACTACAAGAAGTAGTTAGCTACGGAAGCGGCGCGTCGTCAAACCACCGCGCTCAGCGGACTTGCTGAACGTCCGGAATGGGTGGAAAACGGACGTTAGGTTACTGATCCAAACAGCCCCCTGGCTGGAGGGTAAGTAAGGAGCCGCGTCTCAGCAACTGGACGGTCCCACCCACGCGGCACGATCTTACCTCCGATCGTCGCGCACGCACTTGTTGAACCGTCCCATCACCCAGACGCACCACGAGGATAGGCTTGTTCCCCTCGTCAGTGGCGTAGCTGCCGAAACGGATCACCTGCGCTTCCACTTCTTCTGGCGCTCTCGTCAGAGTCAGGGCTGCGCCCGCAACGGCGGCGATGAGGAGAGCCGCGAGAGCAAGCACCTTCCAGGAGCCAGCTACCTCTAGAAGCCAATCTCTCCAGGTGCGACGGAACGGATCGGCGTGCCGGTTAGAAGCCATTCCGGAACAATCCACCAACCGGTCAATGTCCGCAATAGGTCGAAAGCGGACATAGAGCCAAAGCTGAACGACGTCGGCTTTGCGGAAGCGGTAGGCGCACCTGGGATGACCGATACGGCGGCACCGCATTCAGCTTATCGTGTTTCTAGAATCGTCTGCCGCAACTGCCGACAGCGTGCGATTCCCTTGAGCTGATCCCCCGCTTAACCAGAGTTCGGCGGCGAGGGCACTTGTCGGCAGGGAAATGTATTCCAAAGGTGAGCGTAGCGTCCAACGCACGTCGCAGATGGGGGGGACAAAGATGGTAGCCGACGTCGAATACTACCGTCACAGAATGGCGGAAGAACTGTTTGCTGCTGACACCTCTCCTTCTGCGGCGGCGGAGCAGTGCCATCGAAAGATGGCTGAAGCATATGCAAAGAAGCTCGAAGCACTCAACGCAGAGCAGCCATTGTCGAGCATTCAACTCGCGGCCTAAGCTGTGCTGAGTTACTTCCCAACGCGGTCGCTAGCGCGTCCATAGCGGTACAAGCGGGGGGATTGCTAGGCTCCCGAAGGACGGGGGAACCGTCCGCCCGGAAGCGTAACCCTACGATTATGACCTTGTATTGCATGAATGTGGCGCGCGGGGCCCAGTTTGATGCTCTTCTTTCCACAGACTTTCATCAAGGCCATATTTGATTTTACCTCGCGGGGGAGAAGGCAATGCACGCTGGGCATGAGTGGAACTTCTTGCTGGAGGCGATGCTGCTCATCATCGTCGTCGCCTATATCGGCATTGCAATCCAGTTCTGGACGAGGCGCAGAACCGCTGTCGAGGGGCAGGCAAGCACTGCTCTGGGCCGCTTGGTGGTGATCTTTGTTTTTTGCGCAATCTGCGGTTACCTGCCGAGGCTGATCTCGATCC
>JALYGI010000330.1 GCA_030777185.1 Pseudomonadota bacterium | reverse complement strand
TTCGGCTTCAACGGCTGAGCGCGATGCGGGAGGCGGGCGCGCGCCTGCTCGCGCGGGACCGGCTGGGGCGCGACGTTTTCGCTCGCGGTGCGCCGGAAGGCCTGCGCATCGTCCGCAAATCGGCGTGGCAGGTAGAGCTGTACGACCTCATCTCCGCTTACGGCATGGTGCGCGCGCGGAGCGAGCCCGCCGTTCACATCGTCAGCCGCCGGCCCGTATGACGCTGGAGGAGGCGCTGCTGCGGGTGGAACGCTTGCTGGGCGCAACGGTCGACTGGTCGGACATCCGCTCCTTCCTTCCCGACACGCAGGATCCGCAATTCCGGAAATCGGCGCTCGCTTCGAGCTTCGTCGCAACGCTCGAGCTGGCGCGGAAAGGCAAGCTCGAACTGGGGCAGGAGAGCCCCTTCGCGCCGCTCTATATCCGCGCCGCATGAGGCAGGTGCCGGACGATATCCGAGCCGTGGAGGCGACCCTGTTCGCCGCCGAAGAGCCAATGACGGTGGACGAGATCCGCGCCTATGTCGGAATTCATGCGGACGTCGCCGGAGCACTCGTGGAGCTTGCCGAGCACTATGGCGGCCGCGGCATCGAGCTGGTCGAGCGCGGAAAGCGCTGGCATTTCCAGACCGCGCCCGATCTTGCCCACCTTCTCCGCCGCGAACGGGACGAGGCGCGCAAGCTTTCCCGCGCCGCTGTCGAGACCTTGGCCATTATCGCCTATCACGAACCCGTCAGCCGCGCCGAGATCGAGGCGATCCGCGGGGTCCAAATATCGAAGGGCACATTGGACGTGCTGATGGAGGCAGGCTGGGTCCGCCCCGCGGGCCGCCGCGAGGTTCCCGGTCGGCCGCTCACCTATGCAACGACGGCCGGCTTCCTCGCCCATTTCGGCCTTGCGAGCCGCCGCGACCTGCCCGGAATCGACGATCTCAAGGCTGCCGGCCTGCTCGACCCCATCGATGCCGCGCTCGAACAATTAACCGGTGAGCAGCTAGAACTGGAAACGGAGGCCGAGGAGGACTAGGTACTCTCCAACCTTCGGAGAATTCAAATGGGTAGCATGAGCCTGGTTCACTGGCTGATCGTCGGCATCGTCATCTTGCTTTTGTTCGGCAAGGGGCGCTTCTCGGCGATGATGGGCGATGTCGCCAAGGGGCTTAAAAGCTTCAAGAAGGGCATGGCGGAGGATGACGAGATCCCTGCCGCGCCGCGCCGCATCGAGGGCGACCGCACCGTCGATGCCCCGGCCGAGCGTACCCGCAGCGCGGATCCGGTCGAGCGGCACGAACCCTAATCCAGGCGCCTGCGAGGGGCGGGGCGCATGTTCGACATAGCACCGACGGAATTGCTGATCGTCGCCCTGGTCGCGCTTGTCGTGATCGGGCCCAAGGACCTGCCGCGGGTGATGCGCACCGTCGGGCAGTGGGTCGGCCGCGCGCGGGGCATGGCGCGCCACTTCCGCTCCGGGATCGATACCATGATCCGAGAGGCGGAGCTCGAGGAGATGGAAAAGAAATGGAAGGAGGAGAATGAGCGCATCATGCGCGACTATCCGACGCTTCCCGCGGATCCGCCTGCTGAGCTGCCCAGCCCAACCGACGCGGCACCGCCTTCGGCCGGCGAGCCGCGCGAACTTCCATGATCGACGAGCTGGACGATAGCCGCGCTCCATTGATGGAGCATCTCGTCGAGCTGCGGCGGCGCCTGATCTGGTCGTTCGGAGCGCTGGGCGTGGCGTTTGCCGTCTGCTTTTACTTCGCCGGCCAGATTTTCGGCTTCCTGGTGCAGCCGCTGATCGCGGGCTTCGGCGGGCCGGGCGAGGGCCGGATCGTCTACACCAAGCTTTACGAGGCCTTCTTCACCGAGATACGGGTCGCCTTCTTCGCGGCCTTCCTGCTCGCCTTTCCGGTGATCGCCAACCAGATCTGGGCGTTCGTTGCTCCGGGGCTCTACGCCAAGGAAAAAAGGGCTTTCCTCCCCTTCCTGATCGCGACTCCCATTCTTTTCACGCTCGGCGCGGCGCTGGCTTATTATGTAGTGATGCCGACGGCGATCCGCTTCTTCCTCGGCTATCAGGGGCAGATCCCCGGCATCCAGCAGGAAGCGCTGCCCGCAATGGGGGACTATCTCTCCTTCGTGATGCACTTCATCCTCGCCTTCGGCATTGCTTTCCTGCTGCCCGTCCTCCTGATGCTGCTGGAACGGGCGGGGATCGTGACTCGGGCGCAGCTCAAGGCGGGCCGGCGCTATGCGATCCTCATCGCCTTCGTGATCGCGGCGGTCGCCACGCCGCCCGATGTTATCTCCCAGTTCATGCTCGCCGTGCCATTGATCTTCCTTTATGAAGTGTCGCTTATCGCCATCTGGTTCACCGAACGCCGCCGCGCGCGGGACGCCGG
>JALYGI010000329.1 GCA_030777185.1 Pseudomonadota bacterium | reverse complement strand
GCAGTGACATCGCTCCCGACGGCTTCGACAACGCCTGCCGCTTCATGGCCTGGGATCGCCGGCAGCGGCGTCGGATAGGCGCCGTCTACGAAATGAAGATCGGAGTGGCAGGCGCCGCAGGCCTTGGTGCGGATCAGCACCTCCCGGGCGCCAGGTTTTGCGACGGTGACGTCCTCGACCCCCAGCTCCGTTCCGGGCGCATGGAGGACGGCCGCTTTCATGCCGATCCCCACCGGACCCTAGCCTCACTCCCCATGCCGCGCGAATTCCATCAGCGCGATCGCGCGGTTGTGGACTTCATCGGGGCCGTCGGCGAGCCGCAGGGTGCGGATGCCGGCCCAGCTTTTGGCCAGGTCGAAGTCCTGGCTGACGCCCGCGCCGCCATGCGCCTGGACGGCATCGTCGATGATGCGCAGCGCCATATTGGGAGCGTGCACCTTCACCATTGCGATCTCAAGCTTTGCGGCCTTGTTGCCGGCCTTGTCCATCATGTCCGCGGCTTTGAGGCACAGCAGGCGCGAACAATCGATGTCGATCCGCGCCGCCGCGACCCGTTGTTCCCAGACCGAGTGCTCCGACAGGCGCTTGCCAAAGGCGACACGGCTTTGCAGCCGTTTTACCATGGCCTTCAAAGCCTGCTCGGCAGCGCCGATTGTGCGCATGCAATGGTGAATCCGGCCGGGGCCGAGGCGCCCCTGCGCGATTTCGAAGCCTCGTCCTTCCCCAAGCAGCATGTTCGAGGCTGGCACGCGGACGTTGTCGAGCGCGATCTCCATGTGGCCGTGCGGTGCGTCGTCATAGCCGTAGACGGTGAGCGGCCGCTCGATCGTCACTCCCGCTGCGTCGAGCGGCATCAGCACCATTGACTGCTGCTGGTGGCGGCGCGCCTCAGGGTCGGTCTTTCCCATGACGATGGCCACCTTGCAGCGCGGGTCTCCTGCGCCCGAGGACCACCATTTGCGGCCGTTGATGACATATTCGTCGCCTTCGCGCCGAATCTCGCACTGGATGTTGGTGGCATCGGACGATGCAACCGCCGGCTCCGTCATCAAAAAGGCCGAACGAATTTCGCCGGTCATGAGCGGGCCCAGCCACTGTTCCTTCTGCGCCCTCGTCGCGTAGCGGTGGAAGACCTCCATGTTGCCAGTATCCGGCGCGGAGCAGTTGAACACTTCCGAGGCCCAGGAAACGCGCCCCATTTCTTCGGCGCAAAGCGCATATTCGAGATTGGTAAGCCGCGGCCCTTCGAATTCGAACGTGTCGTCGACATGTTGAAGGGCGTGGCCCGGCGGCATGAAGAGGTTCCACAGGCCCGCGGCCCTGGCCTTCGGCTTCAGCTCCTCGATCACCTCGATCGGCTGCCAGCGATCGCCGGCGTTGAGCTGCTCCTTATAGTCTTTTCGTCGGGGCCGAATCTCCCTCTCGACGAAGTCCCTGACCCGGTCCCGGTAAAAAGCCTCGCGTTCCGTAAGGTCAAAGTCCATGCGGCCGCATTCCCTCTTTCTGCTTACGATCCTCCTGTCAGAAACGGCGGATTTGCACCAGAGCCGCCGAAGCTATTTGGACTCTTCACGGGAGCCGCTTCATTGATCAGCTCGCCGGCTTGCCGTGCCATGCGGTGCTGCTTAGCCTTGTAACGATGCTCGACACCCTCATCATTGGCAGCGGCTTTTCCGGAATCGGCATGGGCTCGGCTCTCCGCCGGGCCGGCCGCGCGCGCTTTGAGATCTGGGAGCGGGCGGATGAGCTTGGCGGCACCTGGCGGGACAATCATTATCCCGGCTGTGCCTGCGATGTCGCGTCCCCCGTCTACAGCTTCTCCTTTGCACCCAAGCCCGATTGGTCGAGCCTCTATCCCAAGCAGCCCGAGATCCTCGACTATTTGCGGGAGGTCACCCGCCGCGAAGGCCTGGAGCCGCACCTCCGCTTCGGCCGCAACATGGTGGCGGCACGCTGGGCTGGGAATTGCTGGACGGTGCAGGCGGAGGACGGGTCCCTCGCCAAGGCGCGCTATCTCGTGCTCGCTACCGGCGCGCTCAGCAACGGCAGGCTGCCCGACATTCCGGACCGCGACAGTTTCGCCGGCGCGATGTGGCACTCCGCCGCCTGGAACCACGGATTTGATCTGACCGGCAAGCGCATCGCCGTGATCGGCACCGGCGCCAGCGCGATCCAGTTCGTGCCGGAGATCGCGCCTAAGGCGGCGCGCCTCACCATTTTCCAGCGAAGCGCGCCATGGGTGATGCCGAAGATGGACCGCCCGATTCCGCCGGAGGAGGCGGAATCCTACCGCCGGCGCCCGTGGCGGCAGAAGCTGCTGCGCCTCTTCCTATACCTTCGCAATGAAACGCTCGCCCCGCGGTTCAACAAGATGCGCGGTCTTGAAATGTTGGAGGAGATCGGCCGCCACACCATCGCCCGGCAGTTCAGCGATCCGGCGGTGCGTGAGAAGCTCACGCCCGGATACCGGCTCGGCTGCAAGCGCGTGCTCATATCCAACGACTGGTACCCGGCGCTCGCCAGGGACAATGTGACAATGGTGACGGAGCCGATCGAGGCGATCACGCCGCTTGGGATTAGCACCGCCGGTGGGGGCGAGCATGCGGTGGACGCCATCATTTTCGGCACCGGCTTCGAGATCGAGGCCAGCTGGAAGGGCCCGGAGATACGGGGCCTTCACGGGCGCCTGCTCCGCGAGGAATGGGCCGTGGCGCCGCGCGCGCATCTCGGCATCTCGGTCGCGGGCTTTCCGAACCTCTTCATCACCACGGGTCCGGCGACCGGCCTCGGCCACAATTCGGCGGTTTACATGATCGAGGCGCAGATCGCGCACATCATGAGCGTGATGCGCCTTGCGGCAAGCAAGTGGGGCAAGCCCGTCATGCCGAAGCGCGAGGCGCAGGACGCCTTCTTCGCCGGCGTCCAGCGCCGGATGGCCGGGACGGTGTGGGTGAAGGGCGGGTGCCAAA
>JALYGI010000328.1 GCA_030777185.1 Pseudomonadota bacterium | reverse complement strand
AAGCTATACGACGCTCCTTCCCTCAGCTCCGGCCGTGAACGGCAAAACCGGGCTTGCCCGCGGGGAGCATGAGCTGGAACGGGCGGAGCTTCGCGCCGAGGGTTTCGAGTTCAAGATCGACGTTCCGGTGACGATCCATGTGGACGAGGGGCAGATGATCGTCCGATTGAAACGCGCCGCACAAGCGCAGCTTAACCGGCTTTTTGACCGAGGCTTGGCATCGGGAGTCGCTGGGCCCTATAGCTGATCCATGTCAGACTTGTTCTCGCCCGGTTCCACCGTTTCCAACGATTACGATGCGTCCCACATCGAGGTGCTCGAGGGCCTGGAGCCCGTCAGACGCCGCCCAGGCATGTATATCGGCGGGACGGACGAGCGGGCGCTCCATCACCTTGCCGCCGAAGTGCTCGACAACAGCATGGACGAGGCGGTGGCAGGCTTCGCCAACCGCATCGAAATGGAGCTCGAGCCAGGCAACCGGCTGACGGTCATCGACAACGGCCGCGGCATCCCGATCGACCAGCACCCAAAATATCCGGGCAAGTCGGCGCTCGAAGTGATCCTCACCATGCTGCATTCGGGCGGCAAATTTTCGGACAAGGCGTACGCGACGTCCGGCGGCCTTCACGGCGTCGGCATCAGCGTCGTCAACGCGCTTTCCACCGACACCGTTGTCGAAGTGGCCCGCAACAAGGAATTGTGGCGCCAGACCTTCGCCACGGGTCATCCGACCTCGAAGCTGGAGAAGATCGGGATCGCGCCCAATCGCCGGGGAACCAAGATCAGCTTCACGCCCGATCCGTCGATCTTCGGCGAGGATGCAAAGTTCAGACCGGCGCGGCTTTACCGCCTTGCCCGGTCCAAGGCCTATCTCTTCGCTGGTGTGGAAATTCGCTGGAAGTGCGATCCTTCCCTCATCAGCGACGACACGCCCGCCGAAGCCGTGTTCCAATTCCCCGGCGGCCTTTCCGATCACTTGAAGGAGCAGATCGGCACGCGCGAATGCGCCACCGCCGAATTCTTCCGCGGCAAGCAGGATTTCCCGAACGGTCAAGGCTTTGTCGAATGGGCGGTCGCTTGGCCGCTGTGGAGCGAAGGCTCGGCTTCTTATTATTGTAACACCATCCCGACACCGGACGGCGGCACGCATGCCGCGGGTCTTCGCATGGCGCTGGCGCGCGGCATCAGGAGTTTCGCCGAGCTGGTCGGGCAGAAGCGGGCCAAGGACATTGACGCCGACGATGTGATGAACGGCGCCGAGCTGATGCTCTCGCTGTTCATTCGTAACCCGCACTTTCAAAGCCAGACCAAGGACCGGCTGACCAGTCCGGAAGCGGCGAGACTGGTCGAAGCGGCGGTGCGCGACCATTTCGATCACTTCCTCGCCGACCATATGGATCGCGGCCGCGCGCTGCTCGGCTTCGTGCTCGACCGAATGGACGAGCGGCTGAAGCGCCGGGCCGAGCGGGAGGTGAAGCGCAAAACCGCGACCAGCTCACGCAAGCTCAGGCTGCCGGGCAAGCTTACCGACTGCGCCAACGACGATCCCGCCGGCACCGAGCTGTTCATCGTCGAGGGCGACAGCGCCGGCGGCTCCGCCAAGCAGGCGCGCGACCGCAAGACGCAGGCGATCCTGCCGATCCGCGGCAAGATCCTCAACGTCGCCTCAGCCACGGCCGACAAGATCCGCGCGAACCAGGAGATCGCCGATCTTGTCCTGGCGCTCGGCTGCGGCACGCGCGAGCGGTGCAGCATCGAGGCGCTACGCTACGATCGGATCATCATCATGACCGACGCGGACGTGGACGGCGCCCATATCGCCACCCTTCTGATGACCTTCTTCTTCCAGGAAATGCCGGACCTCGTCCGCCGCGGCGCGCTTTATCTCGCGCAGCCGCCGCTCTACCGTCTCGCCTCCGGCGGCACGATTGCTTATGCCCGCGACGATGCCAACCGGGCGGAGCTCGAGCGAAGCATCTTCAAGGGCAAGAAGGTCGAGGTCAGCCGGTTCAAGGGGCTCGGCGAGATGAACCCGCAGCAGCTCCGCGAAACAACGATGGATCCGAAGACGCGCTCGCTGATCCGTATCACGCTTCCACAGGAATATGAGGAGCGCGCCGGGGTCAAAGACCTCGTCGATCGGCTGATGGGGAAAAATCCGGAGCACCGCTTCGCCTTCATCCAAAACCACGCCGCCGAGCTGGATGAGGAAGAGATCGACGCGTGATCGCCGTGAGGATCGCGCTTGCGTTTCTGCTTCTCGCCCTGGGCAGTGAGGCATGGTCGCAAGCCCCGGTATCTCCATCCTTTCGCACGAAGGCCGAAGCCCTGGTCGCGCTCTTCAGCGGACGAACGGTGCCGGAGCGGCTCTTCTCGAAAGCCTTTCTCGCGCAAGTGCCCGCCGCACAGGTGAATGCAATTTCCAAGCAGCTCACGGACCAGCTCGGGCAAGCACGCGCAGTCAGCAAGATCACAGCGCGATCGGCCACGACAGGAACTGTCGTTCTGGAGTTCGACCGCGGCACGCTGCAGCTCAATCTGGCCGTGGGCGCAGCCGCTCCGCATTGGATTGAAGGGCTGCTCGTCACTGGAACCGAGCTCAAGGGCGACAGCCTCGCGATGGTGGCGAAGGAGATGAGAGCGCTGCCGGGGCAAACGTCGTTCGCCGTGGCGAAGCTGGACGGTGCAGTTCCTCACCTCATCGCCTCTCATCAGCCCGATCGAGCCATGGCGATCGGATCGGCATTCAAGCTGTTCCTGCTGGTAGAGCTTTCACGCTCCATTGCCGCGGGGGAGCGGAAATGGAGCGACGTGGCGGCGCTCGATCGCCGCTCCCTCCCCTCCGGCTTTCTTCAGAGCTGGCCCAAGGGTGCGCCGCTCACGCTCTACAGCCTTGCGGCCCTGATGATTTCGCAAAGCGACAACAGCGCGACCGACAGCCTCCTCCACGCGCTCGGACGTGCAAAGGTGGAGGCTCTGCTTCCGGCGATCGGGGTCAAGGCGGCGGACCGGAACCGTCCCTTCCTTGCCACCATGGAGGCGTTCGCGCTCAAGGCCGCGAGGAACGGGGAGGCGCGGAGAGGCTGGGCACGGGCGAGCGAAGCCGAGCGCCGCGCCATGCTCCCCAGCCTTGCGGCGACTCCGCCCGACCAGATCGACCCAGCCAAGCTGGTCGGCGCGCCCAACGGCATCGATACGATCGAATGGTTCGCCTCGGCCGAGGATCTCGTCCGGACGATGGATTGGCTGAGGCGGAACGGCGGGCCCCAGGCGCTGGAGATCCTCGCCATCAATCCCGGCATCGGCAGCGGGGTGGCCAGCCAATATGATTATCTCGGCTACAAGGGCGGGTCCGAAACCGGCGTCATCAACATGACATTCCTGGCGCGAAACAGGGCGGGCGGCTGGCACGCTGTTTCCGGGAGCTGGAACAACCCCAAGGCGCCGCTCGACGAGCAGAAGTTCGTGGGCTTGATGACCCGGGCGGTTTCGCTGCTCCGCTAGATTAGTCGGATATAGAGCCCTCTCCCTTGAGGGAGAGGGTTGGGTGAGGGTGTTCGGCGGTCGAGATTAGCCGCCGGCACCCGACACCCTCACCAACTCCGACTGGGCGGCAAGCCGCTTAGTCTTCGTAACCTCTCCCTCAAGGGAGAGGGAGAAGGTCAAGATGGCAAGTTTGAAGGCACTCAAAGGACGGATCGCCTCGGTCAAATCGACCCAGAAGATCACCAAGGCGATGAAGATGGTCGCCGCCGCCAAGCTCCGCCGCGCGCAGCAGGCGGCGGAGGCCGGCCGCCCCTATGCCGAGCGCATGGAGGCGGTGATGGCGAGCCTCGCCGGCCGCGTCACGATCGGGCCCGAGAGCCCGCGGCTGCTCGCGGGGACGGGCGAGGACCGGGCCCACATGCTCGTCGTCTGCACCTCCGACCGCGGCCTCGCCGGCGCCTTCAACGCCAATATCGTGCGCGCCGCCCGCAAGACCGCCGACGAGCTGATGCGCGAGGGCAAGACGGTCTATTTCTACCTCATCGGGCGGAAGGGGCGAGCGGTGATCCAGCGTCTCTTCCCCAAGCAGATCGTCCACCAGCACGACACCAGCGCGATCAAGCAGCCGGGCTTCGCCGACGCGCGCGCGATCGCCGACGACATCATCCATCGCTACCGCAGCGACGGCATCGACGTCGTCCATCTCTTCTACGCCCGCTTCCGGTCGGCGCTCGTCCAGGAGCCTGTCGGGCAGCAGATCATCCCGGTGCCTATGCCCGAGGCGGTGGGCGCGCCGGCGAGCGGCGGCAGCGCCGATGCCGCCGTCGAATACGAGCCCGAGGAGGAGGAGATCCTCGCCGAGCTCCTCCCCCGCAACGTCGCCGTGCAGATCTTCCGCGCCCTCCTCGAGAACGCCGCTTCGGAGCAGGGCAGCCGGATGACCGCGATGGACAATGCCACCCGCAACGCGGGCGACATGATCAACCGACTGACCATCCAGTACAACCGCACGCGCCAGGCGGCGATCACCACCGAGCTGATCGAGATCATCTCGGGGGCGGAGGCGCTGTAACAGCATGTGCTCCTGCGAAAGCAGGAGCCCAGAACGGAGCAAGACTGGACCCCGGCCTTCGCCGGGGAACTTAAGAAGGCAAGGAACCCAGGAAATGGCCACCGCCGCAATCGATCGCCCGCAGGGCACCACGACCAACAACATCGGCCGGATCAGCCAGGTGATCGGCGCCGTCGTCGACGTCACCTTCGAGGGCGAGCTGCCCGAGATCCTCAGCGCGCTGGAGACCGACAACAACGGGAACCGCCTGGTCCTCGAGGTCGCCCAGCACCTCGGCGAGTCGACCGTCCGCACCATCGCGATGGACTCGACCGACGGCCTCACCCGCGGACAGCAGGTCATGGACACCGGCTCGCAAATCCGGGTGCCGGTCGGTCCGAAGACGCTCGGGCGGATCATGAACGTGGTCGGCGAGCCGATCGACGAGCGCGGGCCGATCGGCGCCGAGCTGTCGGCCCCGATCCATGCCGATGCGCCGATGTTCGTCGACCAATCGACCGAGACCAGCATCCTGGTCACCGGGATCAAGGTCATCGACCTGCTCGCGCCTTACGCGAAGGGCGGCAAGATCGGCCTGTTCGGCGGCGCCGGCGTCGGCAAAACGGTGCTGATCCAGGAGCTGATCAACAACATCGCCAAGGGCCACGGCGGCACCAGCGTGTTCGCCGGCGTCGGCGAGCGCACCCGCGAGGGCAACGACCTGTACCACGAGTTCCTCGACGCCGGCGTTATTGCCAAGAACGAGGCCGGCGAGGCGATTTCCGAGGGCTCGAAGGTGGCGCTGGTGTTCGGGCAGATGAACGAGCCGCCGGGTGCCCGCGCCCGCGTCGCGCTGTCGGGCCTGACCATCGCGGAATATTTCCGTGATCAGGAAGGCCAGGACGTTTTGTTCTTCGTCGACAACATCTTCCGCTTCACTCAGGCCGGTTCCGAAGTGTCGGCGCTCCTGGGCCGTATCCCCTCGGCCGTGGGCTACCAGCCGACCCTCGCCACCGACATGGGCAACCTGCAGGAGCGGATCACCTCGACCACCAAAGGCTCGATCACCTCGGTGCAGGCGATCTACGTGCCCGCGGACGACCTCACCG
>JALYGI010000327.1 GCA_030777185.1 Pseudomonadota bacterium | reverse complement strand
GGTTCGACGAGGCCTCGGCCGGCGCAATGATATAATAGGTGGGGAGCGCGTAGCGCGTATGCGGAAGCGAGACCCCGACGATCTCGGCGCCGGCGTCGCGAAGCCAGGCGATGCCTTGATCCCAGGCGCGGTCGATCTCCGCGGGAACGCCCTCAATCCGATATTCCGTCGGAATGCCGATGCGCTTGCCGCGTATGTCGGCCGAGAGGTTCGCCTCCCATTGCGGCACGGGAAGATCGAGCGAGGTCGAATCCTTGGAATCGAAGCCGGCCATGGCTTCGAGCATGATCGCGCAGTCGCGGACGTCCTGCGCCATCGGTCCGGCTTGGTCGAGCGAGGAGGCAAAGGCCACCATGCCGTAACGCGAACAGCGGCCGTAGGTCGGCTTGATGCCGGCGATGCCGGTGAAGGCGGCAGGCTGACGAATCGAGCCGCCGGTGTCGGTTCCGGTAACCCCGGGCGCGATGCGCGCAGCGACCGCTGCCGCCGAACCGCCCGACGAGCCGCCTGGGGTGAGCGGTGCATTGCCGCGGTCGTTCCTCCGCCACGGCGATACCACGTTGCCGTAATAGCTGTTCTCGTTGGACGAACCCATTGCGAACTCATCCATGTTGAGCTTGCCGAGCATGCCGGCGCCCGCACGGAACAAGTTGCCGCTGACGGTGGATTCGTAGACCGGCTCGAAGCCGCCAAGCATATGGCTGCCGGCAGTGGTCTGATAGCCTTTGGTGGCGAACAGGTCCTTGATGCCGAGCGGCACTCCGGAGAGCGGCTTCAGGTCTCCGGAAGCGCGCGCCCGGTCAGCGGCGTCGGCAGCTTCAAGCGCATGTTCGGGCGTTTCGATTACGAAGGCATTGAGGCCCCTCGCCTTCTCGATGGCGGAATTGAAAGCTTCGGCGACTTCGCGAGCGGAGAAATGGCCGTTGCGGAAGCCGTCGCGGATCGCCGCGACGCCGAGATCGGTCAACTGCGCCATCACTCGATGACCTTGGGAACGGCGAAGAAGCCATGCTCGGCGACGGGCGCGTTGGCGAGCACCTGATCGCGAATGCCGCCGTCCGTCACGACGTCGTCTCGCATCCGGAGCGTGTTCGGAATAACCGCAGTCATCGGCTCGACGCCGGTCACGTCCACCTCCTGCAATTGCTCCACCCAGCCGAGGATGTTGTTCAATTCAGGCACGAGCGCCTCCACCTCGGCATCGCTCATGGCGATGCGGGCGAGCTTGGCGATGTGGCGGACGGTGGCAGTGTCGACGGACATGGATTCTCTGAGAGTGCGCCTTCAAGAAGCGAAGGCCGCTAGCACCCGGCTCCGGCAGCTTCAAGGATCGCGCTACTCGAAAGGCACTCCGACCGGCTTTCCGCCGACGAAAACCTGCTGCCTCTGCACATTCCTGATTTCCACCCGCCCCTGTTCGAGCGCCTCCCGCTGCTCCTTCAATGCACCGGGCGCAACCGTCCTCGTATCTGCGGCCGCGTCGGCCACGCGCCAGCCTCCCGTTTCATCCACCAGCAGCCGCGCGGCCGCCGCCTGGCAATCCTCGCACGGCAAGCCGACGGCCACGGCTGCGGGGGCGCCCGCGCTCCAGAAGAGCGTGCAGCGCCCAAAGCCGCAGGTCTGCTGGCGCGCAAGCGCAGTCGTCAGCCCCTCCGGCACCGGCACCTGCTGTGGCATCACCCGGAGCCTTTGGGCGAGCTTGCGCGCATCCTGCCCCACCCTCGTCTCCTCGCGGGCCGCCCAGCGATCCTTCAGCGCCAGTGCGTTTCGAGCCTGTGCCCGGAACGCTGCCGGGCCGGAGCTGGCGAGGCGCTCGAGCGCGTGCCGTCCCGTAGGCCCAAAGTCAAAGCGAAGAGCAGCCCAGTCGAATTGCTCGGGCTTCACCTTGCCGGATTGGAGCCGGGCGAGTTGATCGCGGGTGGAGATCGCGCCGAAATTGACGAGCGGCGTCGCGAGGATCAGGGCCACCGCGCAGATGCCGATGGCGAGAGCGACATTGGCCGGGCGCACGCGATCGGACCAGGCGGAGCGACCGCGAAGCAACGCCCACAAATAAGTAAGGGAGACGGCGAGCACCGCAATGACGAAGACCAGCGCCCACAGTCGCTCGGGCGTAAAGCCATGCTGGTCGATGCGGAGCCAGGTCGAGA
>JALYGI010000326.1 GCA_030777185.1 Pseudomonadota bacterium | reverse complement strand
GGCGGCGGCGGCGGTGGCGGAGGAGCCATGCCGATCGGCTCCGGGCGCGCGGCCGTGCCGCCGCCGCCGCCGCCGCAGCCGCCAAGCGCGAGCGCCGCAGCGCATACTGAGAGCGCGAGGACCTTTTTGCTGACCGGCCTGTTCATCCCGCTCTCCATAAATGTCTGATGTCTTAGCCTTTTTCCGACTTCAGCATAGGATGGGTTTGCTTTCAATTTGCTGAAGCCCAATGATGTGGATAGGGGCAACCATGCTTCCATCGCTGAGCCATGTCGAAAGCTGGATATTCGATCTCGACAACAGCCTTTATCCGGCCTCCGCCAACCTTTTCGAACTCATCGACATTCGCATGGGCCAGTATATCGAGCAGCTGCTCGGATGCGATTCCGCTGAAGCGCGGCGCGTGCAGAAGCAGCATTTCCGCGATCACGGCACCACGCTGGCCGGGCTGATGCGGACGCACGGCGTCGACCCCCACGATTTCCTCGATTTCGTTCACGACATCGATCTTGCCCGCATTTCGGCGGATCCGGACCTTGTCCGTGCGGTCGATCGGCTTCCGGGCCGAAAGTTCGTCTTCACCAACGGCGATGCCTCCTATGCCGCTCGCGTTCTCGACAAGCTCGGCCTCGCCAATCTGTGGGACGGCCTTCATGACATCCACGCCATGGATTATGTTCCGAAGCCCGATCCGCGCGCCTATGCGGTGATGTGCGAGCGCCACGGGATCGATCCGACCCGCGCCCTTTTCGTCGAGGACATGGCGCGCAACCTCAAACCTGCCAAGGCCCTGGGCATGACCACGGTCTGGATCGACAACGGATCGGAACAGGCCGGCTACGGCGCCGATGCGGCCTTTATCGATTACCGCACCGAGGATATCGGCGCCTGGCTGGAAGACATATTGGGGGAAGCGGCGGAATGACCGAACATCTGCGGGAGATCATCGAGCGAGCCTGGGAGAAAAGGGAAGATATCGCCCCGTCGACGCTCGGAGAGGTGCGGGACGCGGTGGAGGGGGCGGTGCGTGCGCTCGATGCCGGCTCCGCCCGGGTCGCCGAGAAGACGCTGGACGGCTGGCGGGTCAACCAATGGCTCAAGAAGGCGGTGCTCTTAAGCTTTCGTCTGAAACCGATGGCTGCGATTGCGGGCGGCCCCGGCGGCGCGCCCTGGTGGGACAAGGTGCCCTCGAAATTCGAGGGCTGGGACGCCGACCGCTTTTCAAAGGCGGGCTTTCGCGCCGTCCCGGGATCGATCGTGCGGCGCGGCGCCTTCGTCGGTCGCAATGCGGTGCTGATGCCGAGCTTCGTCAATATCGGCGCCTATGTCGATGAAGGAACCATGGTCGATACCTGGGCGACGATCGGGAGCTGCGCGCAGATCGGGCGCAACGTCCACGTTTCGGGCGGAGCAGGAATTGGCGGCGTGCTGGAGCCGCTGCAGGCGGGGCCGGTGATCATCGAGGATCATGCCTTTATCGGTGCCCGCTCTGAGGTGGCCGAGGGCGTGATCGTGGAAGAAGGCGCGGTTCTGTCGATGGGGGTGTTTCTCGGCGCCTCGACCAAGATCGTGGATCGCGCGACCGGCGAGATCTTCATGGGCCGGGTGCCCGCTTATTCAGTGGTCGTGCCGGGCAGCCTGCCCGGCAAGGATGGCGGCCCCTCGCTCGCCTGCGCCGTGATCGTGAAGCGCGTGGATGCCCAGACCCGGTCCAAGACCAGCATCAACGAGCTGCTGAGGGACTGATCGGGCCTGCCTCCTCAATCAGCGCGGCGGCCCTTGGGCCCGTCCAATCTTCCCTCCCCGTCATCCGCCAGACCTCCTGTCCCTCCGAATCGTAAAGGATTGTCGTGGGGAGCGTATCGACCTTCAGCGCAGACATCATCGAAAGTTCGGCATCGATATAGGGTTCAAGCTTGGCGAACTTGCGTTCGGCGAAGAAGGCATCGACCTTCTCTTGGCCGTTCATGTCCTGGCTGAGCGCAAGCACCTGGATGTGCGGATCCCGCGCGGCCAGGGCGTCAAGGCTCGGCATCTCGACCACGCAGGGGCCGCACCAGGTCGCCCACAAATTGACCAGCACCGGCTTGCCCCGGAAATCGGCGATCGAGGCGGGTTCGCCGGCAGGATCCTCGAATAGGATATTTGGCGCGGGCGTCCCGGCGTGCGAGCGATCGAGGCGCCCCGTGCCCTGCCGCTCCGCCCCGGTCGGCCCCGTCCAGCCGGGGGGCGCGTTTCCGCCCTTTGCCGCCGGCTCCGTGTCACAGCCGGCGAGCAGCGCCGGGATCAGGAGCAGGAAAAGCGGACGCAAGGATCATTCTCCGTTCGGGCAGCAGCGGGATAAATGGGCCTGGACCTGCCGACAAGCGCTTCGCTTTTCCCGCCGGCGCCGGTAAGAGGCGCTGAGAGCCTGTTTGGGAATGCGGTTCCGGCCTGCTGGCGCCGAGCCCGGGAAATGCGAGCTTGAGCGCATTTCCAAACAGACTCCGGCAAGGTCCGAAAGGAAATCATGAAGACGCCCGCCCTTGCAGCCGCACTCCTTCTGCTCGCCGCCTGCGGTGGGCGCGAGCCCCTGCGGCCGGCGGCTGGCGAGAGCATGCCGATCGCGCCTGCCATGGCGGCGCGGGCCCCGACCACCGAGGAGCTTCTGACGCCGCCGCCGGCCGCCAGGCCGGAGCGCGTCGACGAACCGCTTCGCCGCTCGGAGGAGCGCCGGGACGACCGGTTCGATCTGCCGCAATCCTGAGCGGCCAATAGTCTCGATGACGGAGAAAAGATGAAACCTGTACGCAAGGCGGTGTTCCCGGTCGCCGGTCTCGGCACGCGCTTCCTGCCGGCCACCAAGGCTTTCGCCAAGGAGATGCTGCCGATCGTCGATCGACCGCTTATCCAATATGCGGTCGACGAGGCGCGCGAGGCGGGCATCGAGCAGATGATCTTCGTCACCGGGCGCGGCAAGGGCGCGCTCGAAGACTATTTCGACATCGCTTACGAGCTTGAATCGACGATGAGGGACCGCGGCAAGTCGCTCGAGGTGCTCGAGCCGACGCGCCTTCCGGCCGGCGCGCTCGCCTCGGTGCGGCAGCAGGAGCCGCTCGGCCTCGGCCACGCCGTGTGGTGCGCGCGCGACATCGTCGGCGAAGAGCCGTTCGCGGTGCTGCTTCCCGACGATCTCATGTGGGGCAAGCCGGGCTGCCTGCGCGAGATGGTGGACGCCTACAGGGAAGTGGGCGGCAACATCATCTGCGTCGAGCAGGTCGCGCCGGAGAAGACCGCCAGCTACGGCATCATCACGCCGGGTGAGAGCCGCGGCACTCTCACCGAGGTGAAGGGTCTCGTCGAAAAGCCGAAGCCGGAGGAGGCGCCTTCGACGCTCGGCGTGATTGGCCGCTACATCCTCCAGCCGGAAGTCATGAAGATCCTCGACAATCCGCAGCGCGGCGCCGGCGGCGAGATCCAGCTCACCGACGCCATGGCTCAGCTGATCGGCACCCAGCCCTTCCATGGCGTCACCGTCACGGCCACCCGCTACGATTGCGGCGACAAGGCCGGCTTCATCACCGCCAACATCGCCCTCGCCCTCGAACGCGAGGACGTCGGCCCGGCGGTGCGCGCCTTCATCGCGGACCTTCGCTAAACATGGCTTGCAACGCCATTCTCGTCGGCGACGGACCGGTGCGCCGGGTCAGCGCCGACGAGGTGGCGGCTTATGCGGGATCATGCTTCATCTGGCTGCACGTCGATACGCTCGAAGAAGCCGATCTTGCCGCGTTGAAAGGCCAGGACGA
>JALYGI010000325.1 GCA_030777185.1 Pseudomonadota bacterium | reverse complement strand
GCCCGGCACCACTACGCAAATTGTTGCGCCGCTGCCTGCATTTGCTAGGCTGAGCAGCTTCGGGGGGTGATCCGTTGAGCTTAGAGATTCTGGCTGGGCCGCTGCTTTCGCTGCTGCTCGGCTATCTTCTGGGATCGATCCCGTTCGGCGTGCTGCTGACGCGCGTCGGCGGCGCTGGTGATTTGCGGACGATCGGCTCCGGCAATATCGGTGCCACCAACGTGCTCCGCACCGGCCGCAAGGGGCTAGCGGCGCTCACCCTGGTGCTGGATGGTGCCAAGGGGGCAGTCGCGGTCCTCATCGTCGGCGCCATTTGGCCTGGCAACGAGGGGCTCGCCGCGGTCGGCGCGCTTCTCGGGCACCTCTACCCGGTCTGGATCGGCTTCAAGGGCGGCAAGGGCGTCGCGACCTTCTTCGGCATCATGGTCGCGCTGCACTGGCCCTCTTCGATCGCCTATGCACTGGCCTGGCTTGGCCTGCTGGGGCTCACCCGCTATTCCTCGGTGGCCGGCATGTCGGCGGCCCTGCTGGCTCCGGTCGCGGCAGCGGCGCTCGGCAGGTTCGATCTGGCGATCCTCTATCTCGGCTTCGGCCTGCTCATCTTCTGGAAGCATCGCGCCAATCTCGAGCGGCTGCTCGCCGGCACCGAGCCACGGGTGGGCGGAGCAAAGGGCGGCTGATTGGCGTCCGAGGACCAACTCGCCCGCCTCCGCCTGATCCGCTCGGACAATATCGGGCCGGTGACCTATTTCCAGCTGCTTGCCCGCTTCGGCTCTGCTGCTGCCGCAATCGATGCAATTCCCGATCTCGCGGCCCGCGGCGGCGGCCGGGCACCCAAGCTCGCCTCCCGGGCCGCGGCGGAGCGCGAAGTCGAGCGGGTGGAGGAGCTGGGTGCCAGGCACCTTTTCCTCGGGCAGGGCCTTTATCCGCCGCTCCTGGCCGAAATTGAAGCTGCACCGCCGGCACTGGTGGTGAAGGGGCAGCTCAGCCTGCTCGGCAAGCCGATGATCGCCATGGTCGGCGCGCGCAACGCCTCGGCGGCAGCCTGCCGCTTTGCACGGCAGCTGGCGCAGGGCCTTGGCGAGGCGGGCGTGACGGTCGTGTCCGGGCTCGCACGCGGCATCGACACTGCCGCCCATGACGGTTCCCTGGGGACCGGCACGATTGCGGTGATCGCCGGCGGCATCGACATCTTCTACCCGCCCGAGAATGAGGAGCGTCAGCGCGCCATTTCGGAGCGCGGTCTGCTGGTCGCCGAGCAGCCGCCCGGTGTCGAGCCGCGGGCGCGTCACTTCCCCTATCGCAACCGGATCATCGCCGGGCTGGCGCAGGGCACGGTGGTGGTAGAGGCGGCGCCCAATTCCGGTTCCCTCATCACCGCCCGCTACGCCGCTGAGTTCGGGCGCGACGTGATGGCCGTGCCGGGCTCGCCGCTCGATCCGCGCGCGCAAGGCTGCAACAAACTGATCCGCGACGGTGCGATCCTCATCCAGAATGCTGAGGACGTTGTGGAGACGATCCGCCCCTTCGATTTGCGTACGCTCCGCGAGCCGAGGCACGACTATGGGGGACCGGCCGCCGACGCGGATGCAAGCGAGGCGGAGCGGCAGATGGTGCTCGATCTCTTGAGCCCGACGCCGGTGCCTGTGGACGAGATCATTCGCCAATCCGGCATTACGCCGGCGTTGGTCCAAACGGTGCTTCTCGAGCTGGAACTTGCGGGCCGGCTGGAGCGACACGCAGGCAGTAAAGTCAGCCTCTCAAGCTGATTCTTAGGTCTGGAGTCTAGATGGGCTTGACGACCCTCCGACCGCCTCCCCACCCTATGCGTGTACGCGTAAGGGGTGCTCTCATCACATGAAGCTTGTTGTTGTCGAATCGCCTGCCAAGGCGAAGACCATCGAAAAATATCTTGGGCAGGGCTATCGCGTGCTCGCCTCCTACGGCCACGTCCGCGATCTGCCGCCCAAGGACGGGTCCGTCGATCCGGACAACGGCTTTGCTATGGAGTGGGAGACCTATGCCGACAAGGCGCGGCAGCTCAAAGCCATTGCAGACGAGGCGAAGAATGCGGACTCGCTGATCCTCGCCACCGACCCCGACAGGGAAGGGGAGGCGATCAGTTGGCACGTTCAGGAGGTGCTGACCAAGCGACGCATCCTCCCCAAGCATGTCGAGCGGGTGACCTTCAACGCGATCACCAAATCGGCCGTGACCGAAGCGATGCAGCGCCCCCGCGCGCTCGACGAGGATCTGATCGATGCCTACCGCGCCCGCCGCGCGCTCGATTATCTGGTGGGCTTCACCCTCTCGCCGGTGCTGTGGCGCAAGCTTCCCGGCGCCAAATCGGCAGGCCGCGTGCAGTCTGTCGCCCTGCGGCTGATCGTTGACCGCGAGCGTGAGATCGAGATTTTCAGGGCGCAAGAATATTGGAGCGTCACCGCCACCATGGAAGCGGACGGGCAGGAATTCCTCGCCCGTCTCGTGCGCTTCAAGGGTGAGAAGATCGACCGGCTCAGCATCGGCGACGCTGGCACCGCTGAGGCAGCCAAAGCGGCGGTGGAAGCCGGGCGCTTCTCCGTCGCTTCGGTTGAAACCAAGCCGCTGACGCGCAATCCGCCGCCGCCCTTCACCACCTCGACCCTGCAGCAGGAGGCGGCGCGCAAGCTCGGCTTCTCCGCCAGCCACACGATGCGGGTGGCGCAGGCCCTCTACGAGGACGGCGCGATCACCTATATGAGGACCGACGGCGTGCAGATGGCGGAGGAGGCGATCTCCGCCGCTCGCCGCGCAGTCGCCGACCGCTACGATGCGGGCTACGTGCCGGACAAGCCGCGACGCTACGAGACCAAGGCGAAGAACGCCCAGGAAGCCCACGAGGCGATCCGACCGACCGACTTCGGCCGCAGCCATGCAGGTTCCGGCGATCATGCACGGCTGTACGAGCTCATCTGGAAGCGCGCGCTGGCGAGCCAGATGGCCTCGGCGCGGATGGAGCGCACGACGGCCGAGCTAGCCGACGGTACCGGCCAGACGGGCCTGCGCGCAACCGGCCAGGTCGTGCTCTTTCCTGGATTCATGGCGCTCTATGAGGAGGGCCGCGACGATAATGAGGACGAGGAATCCCGCCGCCTGCCGCGCCTGCACGAAGGCGACGCTCCCGCTCGGAAGGCGGTGCATGCCGAGCAGCATTTCACCCAGCCGCCGCCGCGTTATTCCGAAGCGAGCCTCGTCAAGAAGATGGAGGAGCTCGGCATCGGGCGGCCCTCCACTTATGCGGCCATCCTGCAGACGCTGAAGGACCGCGAATATGTGCGGGTGGAGAAGAACCGCTTCTTCCCCGAGGAGAGCGGGCGGCTGTTGACCGCCTTTTTGGAACGCTTCTTCGAACGTTACGTCTCGTTCGATTTCACCGCGGGGCTGGAGGACGAGCTCGACGAGGTGTCCGGCGGACGGGCCAATTGGAAGGCGGTGCTCGAGGCCTTCTGGAAGGACTTCAAGCCGAAGACGCTCGAGATCATGGACCAGAAGCCGTCCGAGGTGACCGCGGCCCTGGACGAATTTCTCTCGCCCTATCTTTTCCCCGAAAAGGGGGACGGCTCGGATGCGCGGCTCTGCCCGGCCTGCGGCGAGGGGCGCCTGGCGCTCCGCGGCGGCAAGTTCGGCGCCTTTGTCGCCTGCTCCAACTATCCCGAATGCAAGTTCACGCGTCGCTTCGGCCAGGGCGGCGAGGAGGCCGCGAACGACACCGGTCCCACCGTCCTCGGCACCGATCCTGAGACCGGCGAGGAAATATCTCTGCGGACCGGCCGCTTCGGCGCTTACGTTCAGCAGGGCGAGGGGAAGGACGCCAAGCGCGCTTCGATCCCGCGCGACGTGCCGGAGGTGGATCTCGATCTCGGCTGGGCGCTGAAGCTGCTCTCGCTTCCGCGCACGATCGGTGCCCATCCGGAGACCGGTAAGCCGATTACCGCCTCGATCGGCCGCTACGGGCCGTACCTGGCCCATGACGGCAAATATGCGAAGCTCGGTTCCACCGCGGAGGTGTTCGAGACCGGCATGAACGCCGCCGTGGTGAAGCTCGCGGAAGCCGCGGCCGGCGGCGGCCGGGCACGCGGCTCGCGCGAGCCGCTGAAGGTGCTCGGGCCTCATCCCCGCACCGAACTCGAGATCAAGCTGATGGAAGGGCGTTTCGGACCCTATGTGACGGACGGCACCACCAATGCGACGCTCCCCAAGACGCTGGCCCCAGACGCGCTGACGCTCGAGGAAGCCGCACAGCTGATCGACGAACGCGCGGCCAAGGGCGGTCCCGTCAAGAAAGGGCGCGGCAAGAAAGCGCCGCCTAACAAGGCAGCAGCGCCGAAGAAGACGGCCGCTAAGAAGGCAGGGACGGAAGCCTGAGGCGGAGCCCGCTCTCCTGGTGGACGATCGGGCGCGCGATCGGCATCGGCATCTGCGCCGGCCTCGCCGCTCTCCTCCTGTGGCCGGTCTATGCCGCCTATCAGGAGCGGGTCGTGTGGCTGTTCGCGGCGGCGCTCGCCGTCGCGGCCTTTTGCGGACTCTCGATCCTTCTGATCACGATCATCGACATGCTCTTCCACAAGCGCGGCGAGAGCTTGCGGCCTGTTCGGGCTTTCGACGTCGCAATCGGCACCGCGCTCGCGGCGCCAAGCCTCATTCAGCTCAGCGCGCTTGCCGACCAGCTCTCGCACGTTCGCGGGTGATTAGGGAACTCTCGTCCGACGAGCTGCTTCCAGCTTCCATGCGCGACCACCTGATCTCCGCCGAGACAATCCACAGCGGCTGGTTCGATTTCGTGAAGCTTCGGGTGAAGCCGTGCGAGGGCGAGGAGATCGAGCGCGAGATCGTCTCCCATCCGTCCGGTGCGGCCGTGCTCCCATTCGATCCGGAGCGGAAGGTCGCCCTGCTGATTACGGAGGCGCGCCCGCCTGTCGTTTACGCAGGCGAGCCGCGCATGCCGGAGGCGATCGCCGGTGTGATCGAGGATGGCTCGCCCGAGGATTGCGCGCGCCGGGAAGCGCTGGAAGAGGGCGGCTGAAGCTGACGCGGCTGGAGCATATCGGGAAGATTTGGCCGACACCCTCGACGTCGACGGAGCGGGTGGACCTCTATCTCGCGCCTTACAGGCCCGAAGATCGCGTGTCGGAAGGCGGCGGCCTGCCCCAAGAGGAGGAGCATGTTCGGGTGAGGGAAACACCGATATCCGAGCTGTGGGAGAGGGTGGAGGCAGGCGCCTTCAGGGACGGCAAGACGCTGATCCTGCTCCAAGCGCTGCGGATCCGCCGGCCGGAGCTGTTCTGATCGCTCACGCCATCAAAAGCTGGTGGTTACGCCCGGAGGCGAGCAGCTCGACGAGGCCGCCCGTCTCGACACCTTCCGGCAACTGATCGGCTCGCATTCCGGCGAGCGCCAGACCACTTTGGCAGACCGTGACTGAGGCTCCCAGGGCCAGCGCCTCATCGAGGAGCTGCGCCAATGTCGGCGCACCCTCGACGCCTTTGGGCTTCTCCACTTCGGCAGCCAAAGGCCGGAGCAGGGAAGCGGCAGCGCCCTGGAGGAAGACCCGGGTCGTGCGGTCCAGCGCTGCATTTGCGGCCGCCACTTCAAGCGCGGAGCGAAAGCGCTCCTCGTCCGGGCCGGCCACGATAATGGTCAGGGCTTGCATGCCGGGCACTCCGGATCCTTGGGCAGCTTTACGGTGCGAAAGCGCAGGCCGAGCCCATCCATGAGAAGGAGCTTGCCCGCGCTGTCCTCGCCGAAGCCGGTCAAGGCGCGGATCACTTCCATCGCGGCAAGGCTGCCCATGACGCCCGCCGCGGGCCCGAGCACTCCCTGCTCGGAGCAGCTCGCCTCCGGCCGGTCAGGGTCGCTTCCGACGAAGCAGCGATAGCAGGGCTTGTCCGGCTCCCAGCCCCGATAGACGGCGAGCTGGCCTTCAAATTGCGCCACTGAGGCCGAGACGAGCGGAACGCGCGCCGCAAGCGCCGCATCGGCCACTGCAAGGCGCGTGTCGAAATTGTCGCTGCCGTCGAGCACGACGGCTGCGCCCTCAATCAGCGAACGGGCATTGGTGCCGTTGATCCGTCGCGGCGAGAAATCAACCGCGACATCCGAATTGAGCGCCTCGACCTTTCCCTGGGCGACGCCCGCTTTCAGCTGGCCGACCTCACCGGTTCCGTAAAGCGTTTGGCGTTGAAGATTGGAAAGGTCCACCCGATCATCGTCCACGATCCTTAGCTTTCCCACGCCCGCGGCAGCGAGATATTGTATGGCGGGGGAGCCAATGCCCCCCGCGCCGATCACCACAATACTGGACTTCAGCAGTTTCTGCTGCCCTTCGCCGCCCAGCTCCCTAAGGACGATCTGCCGCGCGTAACGGTCGAGTTGGGCGTCAGATAAGGACATTGCGGCGCTTCTGCCGCGGCACTCGGCGCGAGTCGAGACGGTAAACTTTCGAACGGCGATGCTTCAGGATGTCGAGCTGAAGCTGATCTCGCTGCGGTACCAGCCTTGGTCGTTCGTGCCGGCTCCCTTGATCGTGCCGGTCTTGGCCCAATTGAGAACCACTCGGGCGAGAATGCCTTCGGCTTTCGGGCAGCCGAGGTCCCTCAGCACCACATGCTCAAGCGACCCGTCAGGAGCGAAGCGGACCAGGAACGGCACCGTCATGTCGATCCTCCTCTTCGAGGCGCCCTTCAGCGCGCACTGGCCGCTGGTCACGAGCCGGTGGATCTGATCGACCGCATCCCCGGGGATCTGCACGTAATTACTGGTTTTCATCAGCGGCAGGCGGCTCCAATCGCCGCTGGCGACTTCGACCTTCTGAGCCGCGGCTGGAACCGCGCAGGCGGCCAGGAGGGCACCAAGCAGATGAGGTTTCATCTTCATCTCCCCGTGGATCCGAAGCCGCCGGAACCCCGCTCCGTCATCCCGAGCGCCTCCACTTCCGTGAAGCGCGCCCGCAAAACCGGTGCCGGCACCAACTGCGCGATCCGCTCCCCTCTTACCACGTCGAACGGCTCCTGGCCAAGATTGGCCAGGATCACCCGAACCTCCCCGCGATAATCGCTGTCGATCGTTCCCGGCGTATTGAGGCAGGTGATGCCGTGCTTCAGCGCGAGCCCGGAGCGCGGGCGGACTTGCACCTCATATCCATCCGGAATGGCAATGGCGAAGCCGGTCCCCACAGCATGGCGGGCGCCGGGCGCCAGCGTCAGGGTCTCGGCGGAGACCACGTCCATTCCCGCTGCCCCGGCGCTGGCATAGCAGGGCGTCGGCAGGCCGACGCCGTGCGGAAGGCGCATCAGCTCGATGTCGATCTCAAGCATTGCGGCTTGTGGCCATGGCATCGGCGATCCTTTCGGCAAGCCGGCGCGCGACCTCCACTTTGCTGGCGTGCGGCCAGCTCTCCACTCCCGCCGCGGTGATCAGGTGCACTTGGTTGCTGTTCCCGCCCATCACGTCTCCCGACACGTCGTTGGCGACGATCCAGTCGCAGCCCTTGCGCAGGCGCTTGGCGCCCGCTTCGGCAATCACGTTCTCGGTCTCCGCCGCGAAGCCGATCAGAAGCGGAGGGCGCGAACTGCTCGTCGCCAGCTCGAGGAGGATGTCCGGATTGGCTCTCCAGGACAGAATGGGGGGGCCGTCCGATTTCTTCAGCTTCGAAGGGGAGGGCTCCACCGCCCAATCGGCGACTGCCGCCACCAGAACCGCTGCGTCCGCCGGAAGGGCTGCTGAAACAGCCGCTTCCATTTCGCGTGCGGTTTCCACGTTGACGCGTTCCACTCCACGGGGCGTATCCAGGTCGACCGGTCCTGAGACGAGAGTGACCCTAGCGCCAAGCTCAGCCAAGGCGGCCGCGACGGCGAAGCCCTGCTTTCCGGACGAGCGGTTGGCGATGACCCGCACCGGATCGATCGGCTCCTGCGTCGGGCCGGCCGTGACGATGATGTGCTTGCCAGACAGGCGGCTATTGCCGTCGAAGAACCTGCCGATGGCAGAAAGGATGGCGTCCGGCTCCGGCAGCCGTCCGGGCCCATATTCTCCGCAGGCCATTTCGCCTTCGTCCGGCTCGAGCACGACTGTCCCATGCTCACGAAGCTGCGCCACGTTCCGCATCGTCGCTGCATGCTGCCACATGCGCACGTTCATTGCCGGCACCGTGAGCACGGGTTTGTCGGTGGCGAGAAGGAGCGTGGTTGCAAGGTCGTCCGCGATTCCGGCGGCCATTTTGGCGATGAGGTCCGCGGTCGCAGGACAGGCCACCACCAAGTCTGCCTGGCGGCTCAATTGGATGTGTCCCATCTCCACCTCGTCCTTGAGGTCCCAGAGGCTGGTGTAGACGCGCGCTTCCGACAGCGCGGCAAGCGTCATTGGCGTCACGAAATGCGATCCGCCTTCCGTCAGCACGCAGGTGACCGAGCCCCCGGCCTTTCGGATCAGCCGAATAAGCTCGCAGCTCTTGTAGGCCGCGATGCCGCCGCCGATGATGAGGAGGATCCGTCGCCCGACCATCGCCGCCACATGCCGCGGCTCGCACGTCAAGTCGATAGCGATGCTGGCGCGGTCGCCCTTGCCCCCGTCCCGAAAGATGCGCGAATGAGATCCGCGAGCGCACCTGGCGCGAACAGCAGTCCGATTGGGAGCAAGGGGGCAATCAGGAAGGCAGGAGAAAAATGGTCGGCTCGCCCGAGGGAGGCGAGAAGCAGGAGATAGGTGAGGAGAAACACCGCGCCACGGGCACCGGTCGCATTCTGCCAGCCGGCCCAGCCGATCAGCGCCACCGGCACGATCAACGCACCGGCCCAGTGGGGCATCAGCCGCAAGGGTCCGGTCAGCTGGACCATCATGACCGCCGCATCCCAGCCGCCCGAGCCCGACCATCTCGGCCTGGGCCCTTCGGCCATGCTGGTCGCTGCGGCAGTTTCCTCAGCGTGCCAGGCAAGAAAGCAGGCCATGACGAGTATCACCGCGCACCATGCCACCGCTTCGCCTGCACGCTTTTCGTGCAGCGAAAAGGTCAGCATAATGAGCGGGAAGATGATCGCCTGTTCGCCAAAAGCCGCCCCTGCGAGGGCAGTCAGGGCAGAGAGCCCATAGCGTCGGTCGCTCCTGAGAGCGAGCGACAGCGCGATCAGCAAGGCGGCCCAGCATTCATGCCAGACGAGCAGTTCGGGAAGGAGCAGGGTCGCAGCACCCGCCAGCAGCAGCGCCGAACCGAGCGCCGCCCTTTGCACGGGCAATCCGCCGATGCTGAGGCGCCAGGCCCAAGCGCCGAGCGTCGCCGCAATCAATGCGTAGAGCAGGATGGCCGGGCCGAACGGAGGTAGGTTTGCGTGCACCCAGGCGAGGGTGGGGAGGCGCACCGTCGAAAACGGCCGAATTGGATAGCCGGCTTCCCGGTGCTCGCGCGCGACGATCCGATGATAATCGCCGCCGGCCCGAACTCCCTCGATCACCCGCCGATGGAGCATGATCTGGGCATGCTCGCCCTGCACCGCACCCGGGACCATGCCCCGGTCTGGCCCGGCACCCTCGCTGAGACCTTGAACCGTGAGCAGAAGCAGAAAGAGGAGGATGACCCTCGCCGGCCAGCGAGCGATTCCGGCGAAGCGGCTCGACGCAGCGGCTGCGAAGCTGTGCATGATCGGCCTTTCTCCGCGAACGGAGGGCAAAGGCTATAGGACCAGGGTTAACAAAGCGTTCGAGCCCCGCCGTCTCACCGGGATTCGCTATCCGAACAGCAGCGCTAACCAGGCTCCTACTATCCCGGATATGGCGGAGATCAGCAGGTAGCGGCCATAATGGCGCGGCTCGACGAGGACGATGTCGGGTAGGGGCGGCGGAGGAGGGGCGGCGCCCGGAGGCGGGTAGCGCGCTTCGATCCGGCGAATGAGTTCCGGAAGATTAGCAAGAGTGCGCACGTCCCGCACGATCCGGTCGGCAAGTGCCGCTTCAGCGCCCAACTCGCTTCGGAGCCACTCGCGCAGGAACGGCTCCGACGTCTCCCACATGTTGATGTCCGGATCGAGCCAGGTGGCAACGCCTTCCTCCATCACCATGGTCTTCTGGAGGAGGAGGAGGTGTGGCTGGGTCGGCATGTCGAAGTCGCGGGTGATGGTGAAAAGGCCGTCGAGCATCTGTCCGACCGAAATCTCCTTCACCGGAAGGCCCCGGATCGGCTCTCCGACCGCCCGGAGAGCCGTCGCGAATTCCTCGACGCTGTGATGGGCGGGAACATATTGCGCTTCGAAATGGATCTCAGCGACGCGGCGGTAATTGCCGATGATGAGCCCGTAGAGGATTTCGGCAAGCCACAGCCGCGCCTGCCGTTCGACGCGCCCCATGATGCCGAAGTCGATCGCGGCGAGGCGGCCGTCAGGAAGGGCGAAGAGGTTCCCCTGGTGAAGGTCCGCGTGGAAGAAGCCGTCGACGACGGACTGGCGCAGGAATGCGCGAACGAGGGTTGCGGCAAGCTTCTTGAGATCCTGGCCGGCCTCGATGAGCGCGTCTCGATCGGTGAGCTTGATGCCGTCGATCCATTCCAGCGTCATTACGCGGCGCGCGCTCCGGCTCCAGTCGATCTGCGGCACGTAGAAGCCGCTCTCCGCCACCAGATTTTCGCGGAGCTCCGATGCCGAGGCAGCCTCGCGCCGTAAGTCGAGCTCCCGCATCGTCCACTGCCGAAAATGGGCGATCACTAGGCGCGGGCGGAGTCGCGCCGCCTCGCCGCCCATGGCCTCGACCTGCGCTGCCGCCCACTCATACGTGTCGAGCGCGCGGGCGAAATCCTCCTCGATCCCCGGCCTCAGCACCTTGACGGCCACGTCCTTGCCGTCGGTGGTGACCGCCCGGTGGACCTGGGCGATCGAGGCGGCGCCGACCGGCTCCGGGTCGAAGCGGGAGAAAAGCTCCTCGATCGGCTTTTCGAGCGCCTGCTCGATCGAGGCCCTGATCTGATCAAAAGGGGCAGGCGGCAAATTGTCCTGCAGCATCTGAAGGTTGCGTGCCGCCTCGTCGCCGACCAGGTCAGGCCGGGTGGCGAGCGCCTGGCCGAACTTGATTGCGGCTGGCCCGAGATCCTGGAAGGCGGTGGCGTAGGTCGGCACCTCGGGCTGACGCGTGCCGAAGCGCGCGATCCTGGCGAGCCGCCGTACCGGCGGCGGGGTGTTCGGATCGCGTTCGATCCCGCGCAGCGCGCCGTGGCGCGCCAGCACTCGACCCCATTTCAGGAGCCGCCAGATATGAACTGCCGGAGCGGTCATACTGATGTGCCCCGGCGAGGGTCCCATCGAAGTAGTACTTCGATGGGTGCCCGAAGGCCGGGGCCCAGGGTCCTTGTTTTAGCTGGACCCTGGCCTTCGCCGGGGCGCAATGCGCTAGAGCGCATCACGTTTTCCAGCCGCTGTGAATGGCGACCGCGCCTCCCAGGATCGGCTCCACCGAAACCCGGGCGAAGCCGGCGGCGGTGATCATCGCCTTGAACTCGTCCATCGCAGGGAAGCGGCGGATCGACTCGACGAGATAACGATAGCTCTCCTCGTCGCGCGCCACATGCTTGCCGATCCTTGGCACCACATGGTGGCTGTAACGATCATAGAGAGTCTTGAACCCCGGCCAGGTCGTGGTCGAGAATTCGAGGCAGAAGAAGCGCCCGCCGATCCGAAGCACCCGGTGCGCTTCGGCAAGCGCCCGATCGATATGGGTGACGTTCCGGATACCAAAGGCGATCGTGTAGGCGTCGAAGGTCTGATCCGGGAAGGTGAGCGTTTCGGCATTCTCCTGCGCCCAAAGCAATCCCTCGATGCCGCGTCTGGCGGCCCTTTGCTGCCCCACTGCGAGCATCTCCGGATTGATGTCCGCGATCGTCACCTGCGCGCCCGAGGCTGCAATGCGGAACGCCACGTCCCCGGTGCCGCCTGCCATGTCGAGGATGGTCTCGCCGCGCCGGGGCCGCAGCCGGCGCACGAACTGGTTCTTCCAGTGGCGGTGCATTCCCCCTGACATCAGGTCGTTCATCAGATCGTAGCTGGAGGCTACGTTGGAGAAGACGCCGCTCACCCGGCGGGTCTTTTCCTCGGGCGGCACATCTTCGTAGCCGAAAGAAACCTTGTCCATGGCCGCCGCCTCTAGCAGGGGAATGGGACGATGTGCACGCCTGATATCCCCAAGCAGGGTCATGCCTGAGCTGCCCGAGGTCGAAACCACCGTCCGCGGGCTTGTTCCTGTGCTGGAGGGGCGGCGGCTTGTCACGGTTGACGTCCGCCGGGCCGACCTGCGGCGGGCCTTCCCGCCCGATCTCCGGCAACGGCTGACCGGCGCCACCGTAACCGGCCTCGGCCGCAGGGCCAAATACGGCCTCATTGACACCGACCGGGGGGACAGTCTGATCTTCCACCTCGGCATGTCGGGGCGGTGGCGGATCGATCCGGCTGAGCTCGGGCCGCACGATCACTTCCTCCTTGAGACGGAGGAATCGCGTCAGCTCGCTCTCAACGATCCGCGCCGCTTCGGCTCACTCGACCTTGTCCGCACCGATAGGCTCGAAATGTACGAGCCGTTCACCCGCATGGGGCCGGAGCCGCTCGGCGAGCAATTTTCGGCCACCTACCTCGCCGGGGCCTTGAAAGGCCGCACCGCTCCGATCAAGCCGTTGCTCCTGGATCAGCGCATCGTCGCTGGCCTCGGCAACATCTATGTGTGCGAGGCCCTCCACATGGCGGGCATCGCACCCGGCCGAGCCGGCGGCAGGATCGGCAGGGAGCGGCTGGAGCGGCTGGCGGGCGCCATCAAGGCGGTTCTTCTTGCCGCGATCGAGGCGGGCGGCTCCACCTTGCGCGATTACGCGCGGCCGGACGGGGAACTCGGTTACTTCTCGAAGCAGTGGCGGGTCTATGGGCGGGAAGGGGAGCCGTGCGAGTGCGGCGCTCCGATCCGTAGGCGGGCCGAAGGCGGACGATCGACCTTCTTCTGCGCCTGCTGCCAGCGCTGAAGGTGTTGACCTCCGGGTCGTCTCCGCTTAGATGGCGCGGCTTGAGCGGGTGCGGCGAGATTCCGCGCCCTTTTCATTTCATCCATACTTTTCATTCTCGAATAGGGCAGTCACAAGATGGCGAATACGCCGCAGGCAAAGAAACGCATCCGCCGCAACGCGCGCCGTGCCGATATCAACGGCGCCCGCGTCAGCCGCATTCGGACCTTCGTGAAGCAGGTCGAAGCCGCTTTGGCTGCCGGCGACAAGGCCCAGGCCGAAGCCGCGATTCGCAAGGTCCAGCCGGAGCTGATGCGGGGCGTCGCCAAGGGCGTGGTTCACAAGAACACTGCCTCGCGTAAAATCTCGCGGCTGACGAAGCGCATTTCCGCTCTCGCCTGAGCGCTTTCAACTGCTTGCTATGCGAATGGCCCGCCGGCTCTCCGGCGGGCTTTTTCGTGCGCTGAGGGCCGGCATCTTAAGCTCCCCAGCTTTTCCCGCGATTCGCAAGACCGTTACGGCTACGCAACTACTCACCAACGGCTGATTTCTGCGGTTCTGCGGGCGCGAAGCGCGCTAGCCGCGCATTTCCGTGTCAACCGTCAAAATTTCACTTAAGTGAAATTTTAGCCGTTGATCGGGTGCCGATCAGGTCCCTAAAAAACCCTTCCGCGGCGGCCGAATCTCCGCTGCGGACAAGATAGAAGAATGTTTTTGGGGTCGGGGAACGCAGGTGCGTTTTCCGGGGGGGGGGCGCTTTTGCTCTGAGGATATGCCGCTCGCGACAGGCGGCAGTTTAGGTTGAGGGGTGCGTGCGTTGAACCATACGCCGGCCAGTGGTGTAGCTTTGCCCGCCAAGGATCAATCCGACGGCCCCATAGCGGCCGCCTGGGAACAGGTCCGCGCGGGCCTTCGGCGCGATTGCGGCGCGCGGACGTTCGACGGCTGGCTTCGCCCTATCACCCTCGGGGAGTTTGATCATGAAAGCGCCACGGTGGCGCTGGAGCTTCCCTCGCAATTCATGGCCGACTGGGTGCAGACCCACTTCGCCGATCGGCTTTCGCTTGCCTGGCGATCGCTGCTGCCGTCGGTCCGGCAGGTCGTGATTCGCGCCGGCGGCGATGGTGCCCGCGCCCCTGCCTTGTCCGAGATCCCGGCGCGCGTCGAGCCTGAACCGCCGGTGGCGGAACAGAAGGGCCTCTATGCCGCCCAGCTCGAGCCGCGCTATCGGTTCGAGACGTTCGTGGTCGGCAAGGCCAATGAAGTCGCCTTCAATGCAGCGCGGACGCTGGCCGGCGCCGAGCAGGTCGCGTTCAACCCGCTCTTCATCCATGGCGGCACCGGGCGTGGGAAGACTCACCTTCTCCATGCCATCGGTCACGAATTCCGCGCCCGCCGGCCCGGCGCCAAGATCATCTACATGTCGGCCGAGAAGTTCATGGTCGAATTCGTGGCTGCGCTTCGTGCCAACGAGACCATCCAGTTCAAGCAGCAGCTGCGCTCGGCCGACTTGCTGATGATTGACGACGTCCAGTTCATCGCCGGCAAGGAATCGACGCAGGAAGAATTCTTCCACACGATGAACGAGATCATCTCGGCGGGGCGCCGCCTCGTGATCAGCTCGGATCGAGCGCCCCAGGACCTGGACGGCATCGAGCCCCGCATCCTGTCGCGCCTCAGCTGGGGTTTGGTCGCGGACATCAACCAGGCAGACCTCGAGCTGCGTCTCAACATCATCATCAAGAAGCTTGAAACGCTTCCCGATGTGAAGGTGCCGGACGAGGTGGTGATGTTCCTCGCCAAACGGATCAGCTCCAACGTCCGCGAGCTTGAAGGCGCCCTCAACCGCATCGCCGCTTATGCAACGATGAGCGGCCGCGCGATCGATCTCGATTTCTGCGGGGAGGTGCTGGCCAACATCCTTCGTGCCAATCAGCGCCGCATCTCGATCGACGAGATCCAGAGCCGCGTCTCGGATCATTATCGCATCCGCAAGGCCGAGATGACCTCCGCCCGCCGCGCCCGCGAGGTCGCCCGCCCGCGACAGGTCGCGATGTATCTCTCGAAGCAGCTGACGCCGCGCTCTCTTCCCGAGATCGGCCGCCGTTTCGGCGGGCGCGACCATACGACCGTGATCCACGCCGTCCGGCAGATCGAGAAGCTACGTGCGCAGGATCCGGAGCTCGATTCCGATATCCGCCTGCTGACGCGGCAGCTGGAGAGCTGATCGGCGGAAGGAGGGTTGCGCCCGTGCATCCCCTGATCCTCTTCGCGATCGCAGGCGCGTTCGTCAGCGGCACCTTGGTGGCGCTCCAGGCGCCGACCAATGCGATGCTCTCGCGTGCGGTGGGCTCACCCGTCAACGCAGCGATGATTTCCTTTGCGGTGGGCTTTCTCGCCCTGGTCGTCGCGGTGCTCGCGCTCGGCGTGAGGCCGAGCGGTGCCGAGGTCCGCGCCTTACCCTGGTATGCC
>JALYGI010000324.1 GCA_030777185.1 Pseudomonadota bacterium | reverse complement strand
ACGAGCCACCCCGCTTCCGCCGCGCCGCGCGCTGCTTCCACGGCTTGGAGGAATGCTTCAATGTCCCGGATCAGGTGGTCGCTTGGCATCACCAGCATCAGGGCATCGGCGGGCGCAGCCAGCGCGGCCAGCGCAATCGCGGGCGCGGTGTTGCGTCCTGCGGGCTCGAGCACCAAAGCTGCCACGCCCGAGCCGATCTCCGCCAGCTGCCGCTCGATCTCCTCGGCATGGCGGGCATTGGCGACGGCGATCGGCCGGGCGAACCCGCTTGTTCCCCCCACGCGCATCGCCGTCAGCTGGAGCATCGTGCGATCGCCCGTCAGCGGCAGCAATTGCTTCGGCCGCGCTGCCCGCGACAGCGGCCACAGCCGCGTGCCCGAACCGCCGGACAGGATGACGGGGATGATCATGGCCCGGCTCTAAACAAGTTATGTCTCCGCGCGAAGGGGCGCGGAGATGTCCCGGTGTCTGCTTGTGCAGGGCCAGCGGCCGGCTTCAGCCAGCTGCGCGGCGTCTTGCGGAACCTGTGATCAGAGCCTGGTCGCCCGCAGCTTTCGATCCGAGGGCCACGTCCAGCGCGTTGTTGAGCTTGATATAATGGAGTTTCAGCCCACGGGCCTTGGAGCGGCTCGAGCGGCCTTTCACGTCTCGAAGCACGATCCTGACGCCGGCTTTCTGAAGCAATTCAAGATTAGCGAAGCTCGGCCCGGATCGGTCGTCCAGGGCGCTTTCGGGAATTTCCACAACGAGCCTCGAGCTCGGGAAGCCGATGCTGCTGGTGACCGCCAGGACACGCGAAGCAAGCCAAGGATCTTCGAGCTGCGCCGGGAAGAGAGTAACGCCGACCGACGTTTCGCCTGGCCAGTCGAGCGCGGCGCGACAGCTTTCGCGAAAAAATGCGTCGGTGATCTCGTTGATCATGAAGGGCTGCAATTCGGTTGGTTCCGAAGGCACTCTCAATCGTGCGTCCCGGCCGCGCGATACCGTCTTCTGCTTGGGATCGAAAAAGCTGCAGCTCAACCGTGCCTGCTTTCCATATGCGAGCGCCATGTCGGCTGCCTGAAGAAGCTCCGTCGCCTGCCTTCCATGCTGCGGAAACTGCGCCACGCCCATCGTCGCGCCGGTCTCGATGATGTCCGGGCCGATGAAACAAGGCTCCTCTAGCATATGGTTGAGCTGAGCGGCGAAGGAGGTCAGCTCGTCCCGGCTTGCCAGCGAGCGGACGAGGCAAGCGAACTCGTCTCCGCCCATGCGAGCCACCACTCCTCTTGATCCGACAGCGGCTTTGATCCGTTCAGCCATGGTGGTGAGGAGGGTGTCGCCGGCCGCGAGCCCATAAGCATCGTTCGTTCGCCTCATCCCGGCAATGTCGACGAGCAAGAGAGCGCCGCCCTCGCCCCCTTCATCCGCGGCCAATGTTCGCTCGAGCTCGTCGATGAACAGGCGCCGGTTTGGCAAGCCGGTGAGACTATCGCGCCGTGCGAATGAATTCGCGCGCGCCTCGGCTTCCAGCCTCAGCCGCACTTCCTGCCGCATCTCGCGGTAGCGCCTGACAGCGTAAATGAGGGCGCCGACGGCCGCGAGCAGGAAGGCGACGACCATGGCATCCGCCTCGTAAGCGGGATTTTCGGTGACCCATTCGAAGAAGCGGTCGCAGGCTTTGGTGCCCTCGATGATCAAGCAGGCCAGTGTCGCAACCACAGCGATGACGATCGCGTCCCGAACCGCGGCTTGCGCATACCAGGATTTCGCCTCGGCCGCTTTCCGGCGCGGTCTCGACGGGTGAAACGGAGACGACCGCTTCACCCTGTTGGCGCGTTTTTCCCTGCCCTCATTCATGATTTACCCCGTCCCGCCTGGGGAGCGCCGTTTTCCGCGGTTGCTCCACGATCGACGAAACGCCACCGGGCGCAGGCAAGAAGGCATAGCAGCCGCCCCTTTCTTACTTGTTAAGGGGCGCGGTAGGTCGGATGACCAGGATGGGCCGATCGGTCCGGCCTCGTGGCTATCGGCCGGAAGGATTTCCCACGAAAGACTTGAGCGCGGCCAAGGCGGCGGGCTGCCGAAGGGCCGTTCCGTGGCCGCCCGGAACGGAGACGAACGTCACCGGGGTGCCGCGGGCTTTCAGCTGATCGGCGAAGTCCCGCATATTGCGGTCGCGAACCACGTCGTCGCCGCGGGAGGAGAGCAGCAGGATCGGCGCCTTCGGGGCGGTCGCATACCCAAGATAATCGAACCGCTTGAGCTCGGGATCCACCCGGAGCTTGACGAACGGCTTTGCCAAACCGGGCACGAAGTTGCGGCCGACCGCTGCAATGTCGGCGGCGGTGCCTTCGAGGATCAGCCCGGCAAAGCCGCCCTCGCGCGCATCGCCGCCGCCTGGCTTCCGCCGAATGAGACCCCATGAGCGAAAAGCGGGCCGCTGCCGATCCAGCCCATCTCCCGCAGCCGCCCAAGCATTGCGGGACCGGCGGCGATGGAGGCATCGATCGTTGGCGGCACCGTCGTCCCGCCGCGACCTGGATAATCGTAAAGGATCAGATCGGCTCCGGTCGCTATCGCCAGAGCGGCCGCGTGCCCGCTGAGCGCGGAAACGAAGCTGTGATTGCCGCCGCTGAAAATGATCGCGGTCTCGCTCGCCGGGTTGTCGAGCCGAACCGCGTGCACTCTGCCGAGGCCTGGCAGATCGAGCATCGCATCGGTCATGGAATAGCCGGGAGGCGGCACCAGCGTCGCCTTTGGAGGCTCCACGGCCGGGCGCAATGACGGCAACGCGCGTTGACCCGCCGGGCAGGGCAACCCATGTGGGGCCAATGCCATTTGAAAGCCTACCGCCGCTTCTCAGCGAAGCGCTCTCCAGCCGCGGCTATTCCGCGCCCACTCCCGTTCAGGCCGCCGTGCTGGAAGCCGAAGCCGAGGGGCGCGACCTTGTCGTTTCGGCGCAGACGGGATCGGGCAAGACCGTCGCCTTCGGGCTTGCCATGGCGCCGCAGCTCTTGGACGGGAACGGCAGCCTGCCTTTCGTCCGCGAGCCGCTGGCGCTGGTGATCGCGCCGACTCGCGAGCTCGCGCTCCAGGTCAGCCGCGAGCTCGTCTGGCTCTACGGCAAGGCGGGGGCGCGGATCGCCACCTGCGTCGGCGGGATGGACGCTTCGAAGGAACGCCGCAACCTCGCGCAGGGCGCGCATGTCGTCGTCGGAACGCCGGGCCGGCTGCGCGACCATCTCGAACGCGGCGCGCTTGATCTCGGCCAGCTTCGCGTCGCGGTGCTCGACGAGGCGGACGAGATGCTCGACATGGGCTTTCGCGACGATCTGGAGGAGATCCTCGACGCGACCCCGCAGGAGCGCCGCACCCTTCTCTTCTCCGCGACCATTCCCAAGCCGATCGTCGCGCTCGCCAAGCGCTATCAGAAGGACGCGCTGCGCATCTCGACGGTGGGCGAGGATCGCGGCCATGGCGACATCAGCTACCAGGCGATGGCTGTGGCCCCTGCAGATATCGAGAATGCGGTGGTCAACATCCTCCGCCTCCACGATGCTGAAACCGCGATGCTGTTCTGCGCCACCCGCGACAACGTCCGCCGGCTCCATGCGAGCCTGATCGAGCGCGGCTTCGACGCGGTCGCTTTGTCCGGCGAGCACAGCCAGAACGAGCGCAATGCGGCCCTCCAGGCACTGCGCGACCGCCGCGCGCGCGTCTGCGTCGCCACCGATGTCGCAGCCCGCGGCATCGATCTTCCAACGCTGAGCCTCGTCGTCCACGTCGAGCTTCCGCGCGATGCCGAGACGCTCCAGCACCGCTCAGGCCGCACCGGGCGCGCCGGCAAGAAGGGCACGGCGCTGCTGATCGTCCCCTATCCGCGCCGCAAGCGCGTCGACATGATGCTGCGCGGCGCGAGAATTGCCGCCGATTGGATCAAGCCGCCGACGCCGGAGGATATCAGGAGGAATGACCGCGAGCGGCTGCTCGCCACCTTGCTCGAGCCGGTGGAGATTGACGATGAGGATCGGGAGCTTGCCCGGCGGCTGCTCGCCGAACGCTCGCCCGAGGAATTGGCCGCGGCTTTGGTCCAGGCCCACCGCGCGAAGATGCCCGCCCCCGAAGAGATGCTCGACGGCGCCCAGAGCGACGGTCCGCAGCGGCCGGACGGCCCACGTCCCGGTTTCGAGGACACGGTCTGGTTCCGCATGGATATAGGCCGGCGCCACAATGCCGATCCGCGCTGGCTGCTCCCCCTGCTCTGCCGGCGCGGCCACATCACCAAGAACGAGATCGGCGCGATCCGCATCGCCGCCAACGAGACGATGTTCGAAATTCCGCGTGCGGCCGCGGGACGCTTCGCCGCCGCACTGAAGCGCACGGCGGGGGGCGAGCCGGACGGTGAGGGCGGCGTCAGGATCGAGCCCGTCCAGGGCACCCCGCGCGAGGCAGCCAAGCAGAACCGCCGCAGCGATCCGCCGCCTGCCCGGCACCATGCCAAGCCCCATGGCAAACCGTACCGGGCCAGGCCCGCCGGCCGGCCGTGAGACGGGGATGAACCGGCCGCGCATCCTCGTCGATGCCGATGCCTGCCCAGTGAAGGACGAGGTTTACAAGGTCGCCTTCCGGCACGAGGTGCCGGTTGCGATCGTCAGCAACAGCCACCTTCGGGTGCCGCCCCACCCGCTGATCGAACGGGTGACGGTCGGCGCCGGCTTCGACGCCGCCGACGATTGGATTGCGGAGCGGTCCGGACCGGAGACATTGGTGGTGACCGGCGACATCCTGCTGGCCGACCGCTGCCTCAAGGCCGGCGCGACCGTGATCGCGCCGAGCGGCAAGCCGTTCACGGCAAGTTCGATCGGCAATGCGGTGGCGGTGCGGGCAATCATGGCCGATCTTCGGGCGGGAGCCGGCGAGAGCGTTGGCGGCCCGGCCCCCTTCTCCCGCTCCGACCGGTCACGTTTCCTCTCCGCGCTCGACGAAGCCCTGGTCCGCCTGAAGCGGAGCCGGCCCCCCGAGATAAGAAGATGAACGGGCGACCGCCTTCAGTTCAGTGAGCCATGGCCTTGCTGGCTTTGTGGTGCCGGCAGGTCACGTTCGGATTGAAGGGCGCGAAGATCCCGTTCGGATTGCTTCGGTAGAGCCAGACGTGCCGGTCGAAATGAGGCTCGAACATATGGGCCTCGTCGGTTGCAGTGGCCGGATCGTCCTCCATCCTGTCATAGGTGACGCCGTGGAATGATGGAGGAGCCGCGTTCCCTGCGTCGCGCCAGGCCTTCTGGAACACGAGATTCTCCACCGCCACCAGCTTCATCGATCCATCCGCCTGCGGCTCGTAGATGAGGATCGCGGGCTTTCTGAAGTCGGTATGGGTCCCGTTCCCGATCACCCTGGGATTGGGAGGGGATGAGATCCCCAGCAGGTCCGGGCGGAAATAATGAACCCCCATGGCCCCGAGCGTTCCCGGCCGCCCCATCATCTCGGCGGTTTCGCACAAGTTCATCGGGTCTTGAACATAGCCCTCGGCAAGGGCCACCCGCACGTCCTGGAAACGCTCGGTGGCGGCGCGCACTTCGGCAAGGTCCGGCTCTCCCATGACCCCGGACAGGATGGCTGCGGCGATCGCTGCGACCGATGCTGCGATATCGAGCAAGATTTTCATGATAGCCTCCCACTTGAGGCGCACCTTGGATCGGACGCCTCCCGATGAGCGCGTTTAGAAGCATGGCAGGAGAGGGCACGGCCTCAGCGATGGACGCGAGCCGCGGCTCGATGCAGCGACGAAATCATCAAAAGAGTCGACAAATTCGCCGGCACGATCGGCCGCCAAGCCTGTCCCCGCGGCGCCTAGACCTTGATCGGATCAGGCTGAGTCAGCCTGATCCGTGAATCAAGGTCTCAATCATATGAAAAGGGCCTGATTCACACCTTCGGCGGAAGCGCGTAGCACTTCCACCTCAACCGATCAGGGCCTAGCCGAACGACCACCATCGGGGTTTAGGAGAATATTTGTCAATTTCGGCGACACTGCCGCCCGTGTCGGATGCCCTTACACATCCCTAAGCGAGGCAAGGCGGCGAGCCAGTGATCAGGCTGTTCAAGCACTATGTGCCGCATACCGTGCTGCTGCTCGGGCTGATCGATTTCGCCTTGTTGTTCCTTGCAGCCGAGGGCGGCTGGCTGCTGCGCAACTGGCAGGTGGCCGGGCGGATCGACCCCTCGCCCGAGCGTGTCCCGCAGATGCTGACTTTCGCGATCACGCTGCAGCTGGCGATGGTGGGTGTCGGCGTTTACGGGATCGATGCGCTCTGGTCGATGCGGATCGCCGTGGCGCGGCTGGTCGTCTCGATCTCGCTCGGCGTCCTGCTCCTGTCTCTGATCTTTTTCCTTGTGCCGACGCTCACCTTCTGGCGCTCGAACCTCCTTTACGCGATGCTGCTTGCGCTTTGCAGCCTCGTCGCAGCGCGGCTGCTGCTCGGCAAGACGTTCGACGGGAACGCCTTCAAGCGGCGGGTGCTCATCCTGGGCGCGGGGCCGCGTGCCGCGCGCGTCGAAACGCTGGCCAAGCGAAACGGCGCGAGCTTCATGGTGGTCGGCTATGTCGCCATGAACGACGGGCCTCTTGCGGTCCGCCAGGCGGTGAACCGCGCCCGGATCACCAATCTTTCGGATCATGTGGTCGAGCTCGGAGCGAGCGAGGTGGTGCTTGCACTGGAAGAGCGGCGCAACGCGCTGCCGCTTTCGGACCTGCTTCGGATCAAGACGACCGGCGTCAACGTCAACGAACTCTCCTCTTTCCTGGAGCGCGAGACGGGCCGGGTCGATCTCGACAGCCTCAATCCGAGCTGGCTCATCTTCTCGGACGGATTTTCGGCCGGACGGCGGATTTCAAGCGCCGGCAAGCGTCTGTTCGATATCCTCGTCAGCGCCCTTATTCTGACCGTCACCAGCCCGCTGATCCTGGTCACGGCCGCTTTGGTGAAGCTGGAAAGCAAAGGCCCGGCATTTTTCCGTCAACGCCGCATCGGGCTTTACGGTCAGCCGTTCGACATCGTGAAGCTTCGTTCCATGCGGCAGGATGCCGAGGTGGGCGGCGTCGCGGTCTGGGCGCAAAGGGACGATCCACGCGTGACCCGGGTCGGCGCGATCATCCGAAAGCTCCGGATCGACGAGCTTCCGCAGACCTGGAGCGTGCTCAAGGGCGAGATGAGCTTCGTCGGGCCGCGGCCCGAGCGCCCGCAATTCGTTTCGGATCTTGAAGCGCGCCTTCCTTATTATTCGGAGCGCCACATGGTGAAGCCAGGCATCACCGGTTGGGCGCAGATCAACTATCCTTACGGCGCCTCGATCGAGGATGCCCGCCACAAGCTTGAATACGACCTTTATTATGCGAAGAATTACACACCCTTCCTTGACCTTCTGATCCTGCTGCAGACGATCCGTGTCGTGCTCTTCCCGGAGGGCGCGCGATGATCCTGTTCATCGGCTTGTGGAGCCACGCGCTCGCCGCCACCTTGTTCGGCGCGCTCGCCGTCTGGCAGCTCCGGCACTGGAACGGGGACAGGCGCAACCGGCCGCTGGTCGCCGCCTTCGGGGTGATGTCGGTGTGGGCGATTTTCGTCGCCTTGCTGGGGCCGCGCCATCTCTTCTCCGGCCTCGCCGAATGCGCGCGCAATTTCGCCTTTCTGGCCTTCATGTACGGCATCGTTCAGAGCGCCTCGGCCGACGGCCGCCAGCGGGCCCTGAAAGCGCTTTATTGCACGGTTGCAGGCGTCATTGGCCTGCAGATCGTCGTCGCCGGCGTGCTCCCGCGGTTCGGCGACAATCTTCTGGTCTACGAGGCGCTGACGTCGAGCTCGAACATCCTCGGGCTGACTATCGCCGCCGGCTCGCTCGTCCTTGTCCACAACCTGTACGGCCAGGCCGCGCCCGATTTCAGATCGGGCATTCGCCTGCCGATGATCGCGCTCGCCGGCATCTGGGCCTACGACCTCCACCTTTACACCATCGCCTATCTGACCCGCGACGCGGTGGCGGATCTGTTCGCGATGCGCGGAGCGATCACTGCGGTCACGGTGCCGCTTTTCGCGCTCGCCAGCCGCCGCAACGCGAGCTGGAAGATGCAGATTTCCCGCGCGGCAACCTTCCAGTCGCTCTCGCTGATCGCCATCCTGCTCTATCTCATCCTGATGATGTCGGCGACGCGCGCCATCGAGATTGCCGGCGGCGAGTGGGTGCGCGCTGCGCAGCTCGCCCTCATCTTCCTCATGACGATCGCGGCTTGCATCCTGCTGCCCTCCGGCAAGGCGCGCGCGTGGCTGCGTGTGGTTCTTGCCAAACATTTCTTCGAGCATCGCTACGATTATCGGGAAGAATGGCTGCGCTTCACCCGCACGATCGGCCAGGGGGGCGAGCATGCCGCGCCGCTCTGCGACCGAGTCCCCAAGGCGCTGGCCGACGTGGCCGGATCCCCTGCGGCGATCCTCCTCACCATCGACGAGCAGGGCCGGCTGGCGCAGGCGGCGGGCTGGAACTGGCCGCACCCGCTGGTCCGGGACGGCGGGAACGAGCGCGAATTGGTGCGGCTCCTGGAAGCGACCGGGCATGTGATCGACTTCGAAGCCGTGCAAGGGGGCTTGCTGACGGTGGGCGACGAAAAGGTGCCTGTGCCGGGCTGGATAGGGGCCGGCGGAGCTGCTTGGGCGGGCGTGCCGCTGCTCCATTCCGACAAGTTGGTCGGCCTCGTCGTCCTTGCTCATCCTTTGGTCCGGCGGCCGCTCGATTGGGAGGATCTCGATCTTTTCCGCACCGCCGGCACCCAAGCGGCGAGCTATCTTGCCGAGGCCCGGAGCCACGAAGCGCTGGCGAACGTGCAGCGGTTCGACGAGTTCAACCGCCGCTTCGCGTTCATCATGCACGACATCAAGAATCTGGTGAGCCAGCTGAGCCTGGTCTCCCGCAATGCCGAGCGGCATGCGGACAACCCGGAATTCCGCGCCGACATGGTTGCGACCCTGCAAAGCTCGGTGAGGAAAATGAACGATTTGCTCGCACGCCTGTCGCGCGGGAACAGCAGCGATACCGAGCAGCTCCAGGCAAACCCGCTCCAAAATGTTGTGGCCGGGGTTGCGGCGGCCAAGCGCCGATCGCATCCGATCGAGCTGTTCGGCGACCCCTGGATCACGGCGCTCGCCGACCCGGCGCGGCTGGAGCAGGCGCTGGCGCATCTCGTTCAGAACGCGATCGATGCCAGCCTTCCCGACGAGCCCGTGCGGATCTGCTACGGCCAGCGCGGCAGCGAAGCTTCGATCGAGGTGATCGACAGCGGATCGGGCATGTCGCCCGACTTCGTCCGAACCCGGCTGTTCCAGCCCTTTGTCTCCACCAAGGAAGGCGGCTTCGGCATCGGTGCATTCGAGGCGCGGACGCTCATCGCCGGCATGGGAGGACGGCTGGAGGTCGAAAGCCGTGAAGGCGAAGGCAGCCGCTTCACCATCTATTTACCCGCCGCGGAGACAGGCTTCGCCCCAGTGAACGAACGGATGCGCGCATGAACGCCCCCATGAAGCCGCCCCTTCCCAAGGCGAAGCTGCTGATCGTCGAGGACGATGAGGGGCTGCAGCGGCAATTGCGCTGGGCCTATGACGATTATGAAGTGTTCGTCGCCAGCAACCGGGAGGCGGCGGTGGAGCTGCTGCGCGCCCAGGAGCCTCCGGTGGTAACGCTCGATCTCGGCCTTCCGCCCGACCCCGACGGCGTCGCCGAGGGGTTCGCGACGCTTGAGATGATCCTGTCGCTTAAGCCCGACACCAAAGTGATCGTCGCTTCGGGACATGAGGCGCGGGAGAGCGCGCTTCGGGCGATCTCGTCGGGCGCTTACGATTTTTATCAGAAGCCGGTCGACATCGATCAATTGGGCCTGATCGTCCGTCGCGCCTTTCAGCTTCACGGCATCGAGAACGAAAATCGGCGTCTCGAAGAGCGGGTTGGCGACGAGCGCACGGTGCTGGGGACGATGATCACGGCGGCGCCCGAGATGCTGAAGGTCGCGCGCACGATCGAGCGAGTGGCGAATGCCGACGTGTCGGTGATGCTGCTCGGCGCCAGCGGCACCGGCAAGGAGCTGCTCGCCCGCGGGCTTCATGAGACCAGCCGCCGGCGCGGCGGCGCATTCATCGCGATCAACTGCGCTGCGATCCCGGAGAATCTGCTCGAATCCGAGCTGTTCGGATATGAAAAGGGCGCCTTCACGGGCGCCATCAAGACCACCGAAGGCAAGATCGAGCTCGCCCATGGGGGCACGCTTTTCCTCGACGAGGTCGGCGACATTCCACTGCCGCTGCAGGTGAAGCTACTCCGCTTCCTGCAGGAGCGCACGATCGAGCGGATCGGCGGGCGCAAGCCGATTGCGGTCGACACGCGCATCGCCTGCGCCACCCACCAGAATCTCGACGGCATGATCGCGCAGGGCAGCTTCCGGGAGGATCTCTACTATCGGCTCGCCGAGATCGTGGTGCGTATCCCGACGCTCGCCGAGCGCCACGGCGACGCTACCCTGCTCGCCAAGCACTTCCTCAATCGCTTCTCCAAGGAGATGAATCCCCAGGTGAAAGGCTTTTCGCCGAGCGCGCTTGCGGCGATCGATGCATGGGCCTGGCCAGGAAATGTCCGCGAGCTCGAGAACCGGATGAAGCGGGCGGTGATCATGGCCGACGGCAAGCTCATCTCGGCTGAGGATCTCGATCTTGCCGAGCCGGCGGAGGAAGGCCTGCCGGTGAACCTCAAGGCAGCGCGCGAGGAGACCGACCGGCGGGTGATCCGCCAGGCGCTGGCGCGGACCGAGAACAACATCTCGGGCGCGGCCAAGCTGCTCGGGATAAGTCGGCCCACGCTCTACGATCTCCTCAAGCAATATGAGCTGAAACCATGAAGCGTCGGCAGCACCCCATCCTCTTCGTTGCCTTGCTGGCAGGTGCCGCTTGCTCGAACAGCGTCGGCGGCCCTGAAAGCGGATACGAGCGGGGCAGGGCCGCGCTCGAGAAGGGTGATCCCCGGACGGCGCGGATCGAGTTCCTGAACGCGATCAAGGCCCGTCCCAACGATCCCGAGGTGCGCCTTGCCCAAGCCGAAGCCTATCTCGCGCTCCGCGACGGGACAGCGGCGCAGGCGGAAGTGGAGCGGGCGCGAAAGCTCGGCGCAAGCGCCGGCGAGACCGCCCATCTTCTGGCGCACGCGCTGCTGCTCCAGGGACGGCACC
>JALYGI010000323.1 GCA_030777185.1 Pseudomonadota bacterium | reverse complement strand
AGCCGGTCCTGCTCACGCCGCGGCAGTTTCTTGTACCAGCCGTTGCGGGCCTGGAGCGCGATGATGATGTTCTCGCGCACCGACATGGCGCCGATGATTCCGTCGGTCTTCCGGTCCTCCGGGCTGAAGGCGAAGCCGAGGCGGATCGCGTCGCCAGGGCTGCTCAGCCGGGTCGGCTTTCCGTCCACGAGCAAGGTGCCCATGTCCGGCTTCATCGCGCCGAACATCAGGAGCGCCGTTTCCGTGCGCCCGGAGCCAAGCAGGCCGCCGGCGCCGACTGCCTCACCCGCGTGAAGCTCAAGATCGAACGGCCCAACGGCGCCGGTTCTGCCCAGGCCCGAAAAGCTAGCGGTAACCGGGCCGGCACGCCCGGAAGGCGCCCGCCGCCGCTCCATCGCGCTTTCCAGATTCTTGCCCAGCATCAGCGAGATGAGCTCGACCCGCGGCAGGTCCGCCGCGCGGTGCGTGCCGACCAAAGAGCCGTTGCGGAGCACCGTTATTCGGTCGCTGAGCTCGTACACCTGATCCATGAAGTGGCTGATGAACACGATGGCCGTTCCACGCGCGGTGAGCCTGCGCACAAGCTCGAACAGCTTTGCGACCTCGGCCGCATCAAGGCTGGCGGTGGGCTCGTCGAGCACGAGGACCTGCGCGTCGGCGCGAACCGCCCGAGCGATCGCGACGAGTTGGCGCACCGCGACGGGATAGCCGCCGAGCGGCCGATCCACATCGAGGTCCAGCCCGAGGTCCGCCAGCGTCGCTCGGGCAATCCGGCGCATCTCACGGCGGTTCACGAGACCGAATCTGGTCGGTTGGTATCCGAGCAGCAGATTCTCCGCGACCGTGAGATTGGGAAGCACGCTCACCTCCTGGTGAACCGCCCAGACACCCAGTTTCTGGGCGGCGGAGGTGTCGTGCAGGTGCACGGGGCTGCCGTTCAGCAGAACCGTTCCCGCGTCGGGCACCTCGGCTCCGGTCAGGACCTTGATCAGCGTCGATTTGCCGGCGCCGTTTTCCCCCATCAGCGAATGGACCTCACCAGCGACGAGATCGAAATTCACCCCATTGAGAGCGACTGTGCCCGGGTAGGTTTTGACAATGCCGCGGGCTTGCAGAACCGGCGCTGATCCCGTCACGTCGACGCTCCTCTCAGCTCAGTAGAGATTTTTGCGCCGTTCGTATTCCGCGGCTGCGGTTTCCGGGGTAAAGAGTCGCGTCGGGGTCTGCACCCATTTCGGCGGAGCTTTTCCGTCTTTCTTGTACGCCGTCAGCAGGTCGAGCGCCGGACCTGCCATGTCGGGCGTAAGCTCCACCGTCGCATTGGCGTCGCCCTCCATCATCGCCTTGAAGATGTCGGGCACGCCGTCGATCGACACGGTAAGAACCTGCTTGCCCGGATCGAGGCCGGCCTCCTTCATCGCCTGGATGGCGCCTATCATCATGTCGTCATTGTGCGCGTAGACGGCGCAGATCGGAGAGCCGGACATGGACTTGATGGCGCTTTCCATCACTTCCTTCGCCTTGGCCCTGGTGAAGTCGCCGGACTGGCTGCGCACGATACGCACGTTGGCCGTCTTTGCGAGCGCTTCGTCGAAGCCCTTCTTCCGATTGATGGCGGGGCTGGAGCCGACGGTGCCCTGTATCTCTACGACGGGGCAGTTGCGCCCCGCCGCCTGCTTCACGAGCCACTCACCTGCCATTCGGCCCTCGAGCACCTGGTCCGAGGTCACTGCAGACAGATAGAGGTTCGGATCGGAGGTCTCGATCTGCCGATCGAGCAGGACGACGGGCACGTTGGCCGTCTTTGCCTCTCGCAGAACCGAGTCCCAGCCTGTCGCAACCACCGGCGCCAGCAGGACTCCGTCCACGCCCTGGGCGAGGAATGCGCGGATGGCCTTGATCTGATTTTCCTGACGCTGCTGCGCATCCGAGACGCGCAGGTCTATTCCGCGCTGCTCCGCGGCGATCCGGGCCATCTTGGTCTCGGCCGCCCGCCATCCGGATTCGGAGCCGATCTGCGAGAAGCCTATGGTCAGGCCGTCGCCCTTCGTGCCGCCACCGTCTCCGCCGCAGCTCACCAGAAGCGCTGCCGCCAAGGCGGCGCCTATTTTCTTGAACGCCCTCATGCCCCTGTCTCTCCAGTCCTGTTGTTTTCAAGCGGGCCAGGCATTTGCCAACTCCGGCCCGGCGATGTCCGCTTGTGTGACATGGCTATATCTGCAAATGTCTGAGTATTCAAACGCGGAAGGCGACGATAATGGGCATATACGGTACGACGACACCGGCACCTTCGACATCCCGAGCTTAATCAGAAACAATCCTGCAGACGAACCGCCCATGACCGATTACAATCCGGCCCCTCCGAAGCGGCTTCGCTCGCAAGCGTGGTTCGACGATCCTTCGAACGCCGACATGACCGCTTTATACCTCGAACGGTATATGAATTTTGGGCTGGCGCTGGACGAGCTCCAGTCGGGCAAGCCTATTATCGGCATCGCGCAGACGGGGAGCGATCTCAGCCCCTGCAACCGCCACCATCTCGTCCTTGCTGAGCGCATCCGCGCCGGGATCGTGGAGGCGGGAGGGATTCCATTCGAGTTCCCTGTCCACCCCATCCAGGAGACTGGAAAGCGCCCCACGGCCGGGCTCGACCGGAACCTCGCTTATCTCGGCCTCGTCGAAATCCTCTTCGGCTATCCGCTCGACGGCGTGGTCCTCACCACGGGATGTGACAAGACGACGCCTGCCTGCCTGATGGCGGCCGCGACCGTGAACATCCCAGCAATCTCGCTGTCGGTGGGGCCGATGCTGAACGGCTGGCACAAGGGTGAGCGAACGGGATCGGGCACGATCGTCTGGAAGGCGCGCGAGCTGCTCGCGGCCGGCGAGATCGATTATCAGGGCTTCATCAAGCTGGTGGCCTCATCCGCGCCCTCGACAGGCTTCTGCAACACGATGGGTACGGCGAGCACGATGAACTCACTCGCCGAGGCGCTGGGAATGTCGCTGCCGGGCTCGGCGGCGATCCCCGCGCCGTACCGCGACCGCCAGGAATCCGCGTATCGCACCGGTCTTCAAATCGTCGAGATGGTGGCGGCCGACCGGAAGCCGTCGGACGTCCTGACGCGCGAGTCATTCATCAACGCCATTCGAGTGAATTCCGCGATCGGCGGCTCGACGAACGCGCCCATCCACCTGCTTGCGCTCGCCCGCCATGTCGGGGTCGAGCTGTCGATCGACGACTGGCAGGAATATGGCCGCGATATCCCGCTTCTCGTCAATCTGCAGCCGGCCGGCGAATATCTCGGCGAGGATTATTACCGCGCGGGGGGCGTCCCGGCGATCGTTTCCGAGTTGATGCGCCAGGGCCTGATCCGCGAGGATGCGCTGACGGTGAACGGCCGCACGATCGGCGACAATTGCCGGGAGGCGCGGATCGAGGACGAGAATGTCATTTGGCCGTTCGAGCGGCCGATGAAGGAGGCCGCGGGCTTCTCGGTGCTGCGGGGGAACCTGTTCGACAATGCGATCATGAAGCTGAGCGTCATCTCCGACGATTTCCGCGAGCGTTACCTAAGCAATCCCGACGATCCCGATGCCTTCGAAGGACCGGTGGTCGTGTTTGACGGGCCGGAGGACTACCACCATCGGATTGACGATCCTTCAGTCGGCATCGACGACACGACCCTCCTGATCATGCGAGGCGCGGGCCCGATCGGCTATCCCGGCGCGGCCGAGGTCGTGAACATGCGGCCGCCAATCCACCTCATCAAGGCGGGGGTGCAGGCGCTGCCCTGCATTGGCGACGGGCGCCAGTCGGGCACGTCCGGCTCGCCCTCGATCCTCAACGCCTCGCCCGAGGCGGCGGCCGGTGGCGGTCTCGCGCTGCTCCGGACCGGAGACCGCGTGCGCATCGACCTCCGGCGCGGCGAGGCCAATATCCTGATCGAGGAGGCGGAGCTCGAGGCGAGAAGGCGGGAGCTGGAAGAGCAGGGCGGCTACCGCTACCCTGAGAACCAGACTCCCTGGCAGGAAATCCACCGCGCGACCGTCGGTCAGATGGGGGAGGGCGCGGTGATGGAGCCTGCGGTCAAGTATCAGCGGATCGGGCAGGTCTACGGAGTTCCGCGGCACAACCACTGAGCACATAAGAGGGCTTCTGATGAAAGCGCACGTCTGGATCGCACTTGCCGCCGCTCTGGCCGTGGCCTCGCTCTCGGAGGCGCAGCGCCCTGCGACCGCTCATGCCGCCCAGGCAGAGGCTGTCCGCGGCAGTGCGGCGCGGTGGACTGCGGCGGAGGCCAATCGCTGGTACGAGAAGCAGCCGTGGATCGTCGGCGCGAACTACGCCAATGCAAGCGCCATCAACCAGCTCGACATGTTCCAGGCAGCCACGTGGAACCCCAAGGAGATCGACCGGGAGCTCGGCTGGGCGAAGCAATTCGGCATGAACACCATGCGCGTCTATCTCCACGATCTCCTTCATCAGCAGGACCCGGCAGGGTTCAAGCGCCGGCTCGACCAGTTCCTGACGATCGCCTCGCGGCACGGCATCCGGCCGATGTTCGTCCTCTTCGATAGCTGCTGGAACCCAGACCCTGTTCTCGGGCCCCAGCACCCGCCCATCCCCGGCGTCCACAATTCCGGCTGGGTGCAGAGCCCCGGCCGCGCCGATCTCATCGATCCGCGCAACGACGCCCGCTTCCGGCGCTATGTCGAAGATATCGTCGGCACCTTCGCGAAGGACCCGCGCGTGCTCGCCTGGGACCTGTGGAATGAGCCCGACAACCAAGGCGGCGGCATGTACAATGACGACCAGCTTGCCCAGGAGCAGAAGCGAATTGAGCAACTGCTGCCGCAGGTCTTCGCCTGGGCGCGCAGCCGCAGACCCATTCAGCCGCTGACCAGCGGCCTCTGGATCGGCGAGGACTGGTCCCCGGGCGCGGCGACGCTGACGCCGATCCAGCGAACCCAGATCGAGGAATCCGATGTCATCAGCTTCCACAACTACGAATGGCCGGAGTCGTTTGAACGCCGAATCGCCCAGCTGAAGCCCTATGGGCGCCCGATCCTCTGCACCGAGTGGTTGGCGCGGAGTGCCGGCTCCACCCCGGATACGATCCTGCCGATCGCCGCCCGCGAGAACATCGGAATGGTCAACTGGGGCTTTGTGAAGGGCGAGATCCAGACCCACCTGCCGTGGGACAGCTGGCAGCGGCCGTAT